>NZ_WJWY01000011.1 GCF_010367435.1 Fusobacterium sp. IOR10 | reverse complement strand
AAATAGAATTTTAATTTATAGCAATTTAACAAAAATAAAAATTCCTTCAGCATAAAGCTGAAGGAACAAAAACATTATTTATTTTTTTATTTTTCTCCACCAACACCAGTTGACAAAGAACCATTTTAATCCCATTTTTTTTCTATTCTTTTTAAAAATAATAATATACCCCTTTGTTCTTCTATACTGAAATCTTTTAGTATGGAAGAGACTTCACTGTCGATTTTTTTGTGGTAATTTTTGTGATCCTTGTAGGCAATGTTTCCTTTGTCAGTTAATCTTATAAATTCTCTAGATTTATTATCCACGTCAATTGTTTTATATAAATATCCTTTTTCTTCTAATTTTTTTACTGACTGGGAAACAGCTCCCTTTGTGATTTTATTTTCATTTGCAATTTGAGAAACATAAGTAGTATTATTATTTCCTATAAACTCAATTAAATGTATATCTGAAAATGATAATTTATAGTCTGTTTGAAAATATCTTGCTTTTCCATCGTAATTTCTAAATGCAGAAATTACATCTAATAATTTCCTAGAAATTTTTTTATAAAGTGTACAATTCATATATGTGTATACCTCCTAAACTCTTTTCTATAAAATAACTCTTTTTAGACTAAAAGTCAAATTAAAATTTTAAAATAAAAAAAGACTAGCTTTAAAGCTAGTCCTTAGAAAATATTTTTAATTGTATATATTATTACATTAGATTTTCAATGAATTTTTCAACATCTTTCATACTTTCAGTAGGTTCAAAACGTTTTATAACATTTCCTTCTCTATCTGCAACAAATTTTGTAAAGTTCCATTTAATCTCAGCGTTATTTTTATAATCTTTATCTATTTTCTTAAGCATTAAACCCATTGCAAGTGCTTGAGGTCCATTACCAAAACCGTTAAATCCTTGTTCTTTTTTTAGATATTTATATAGAGGTAGAGCTTCTTCACCGTTAACATTGGATTTTTTCATTTGAGGAAATTCAGTTCCAAAATTTAAAGTACAGAATTTATGAATTTCTTCATCAGTTCCAGGTGCTTGACCTGCAAATTGATTACATGGAATATCAATTATTTCTAATCCCTTTTCATGAAATTTTTCATAGATTTCTTGAAGGTCCTTGTATTGAGGTGTGAATCCACAACCTGTAGCAGTATTAATTATCATTAAAACTTTTCCTTTGTATTTTTCAAGAGAAACATCTTCGCCTTTTACATTAATAACATTGAAATCATAAATATTCATTTTATCACTCCTTCTTTTATAAATCCTATACACAAAATTTTATTAAATTTATTTAAAAAACGTAATATCTTCTACATCTAACCTTACAGATTCAAATGGAGTATAGTCTGCTTTTCCAATAGCAATAATTATAACAGGGACATATCTTTTTGGGTCAAGTCCAAAGGCTTCTGCTATTTGATCTTCTTCAAATCCACCTATAGGATTTGTATCATATCCATGGGATCTTGCAATTAGCATAAGTTGCATGGCTGAAAGACTTGAATCAATTTTTACAATATCATTCATTTTTTCCTTCGGTGCATTTTTATATGCAGGCATAAATAAATCCATTAATTCTTTTTTTACAGTTTCAGGCATAAAACCATTTTCAACAGCTTTACTGTAAATTTTATCTGCATTTTTATAGCATTTCATATCTCCAAAAATAATAATCATAGCTGACGAAGTATCATTTTGGTTTGTATTAAATCTAATTAAAGGACGAAGTTTTTCTTTTCCTTCTTCTGATTCAACTACCACAAATCTCCAAGGTTGCATATTAACTGATGAAGGAGCCTTTGTTGCTTCTTCTATCATTTCAAGGATTTCATCATGACTTATTTTTACATCCTTGTGAAAGCTTTTAATAGAATGTCTGTTAAAAACTATGTCTTTAAAATCATTATTTTTCACTTTTATCCTCCTTGTGTCTATTAAATTAAATGTTTATTATAATTTCTTTTCTATTTCTTCAAGTATTTCCATAAGTTTTTCAATTTCCTCAGTTTTAAAAGGAACAGGAAGTTCATATAGATTTTCATTTTGTTTTTCTCTACATTTGGTAAGCTCAGTTCTTGCAAAACATGTAAGGGAAACAATTATCTCTCTCACATTTTCTTTATTTCTATTTCTTTTAACATAACCTTTATCTTCTAAAATTTTAAGATGTCTTGTTATAGCTGCAGGATCAATTTTAAGATAAGTTGCTATTTCCATTTGGGAACTATCTCCCTTATCTTTAAGATACATTAAAATCTTGTATCTTGTAATACTAAACCCTGTGCTTTTCTCAAATTCTTTTGTAAGTTTTTGTTCAACACTTCTTAATTTTAGAAGCATATTGCTAAATACTTTTAATTTCATATTTTCAAATCCTTCAATTCTTTAGTCATCCAATTTGAATCTTTAAAAACTGATCTACCTATACCAACAAGGTCACATACATTTCTATTAAGAATGTCTATAATATCTGTGCCTTTTTTTATTCCCCCTGTTAAAATAACAGGAATATTTACACTTTGAAAAATAGGTTTAGAGACCACATCAAAATATCCTGGCCTTGTGTCTTCTATAGTATAAAAACACATTCCCCCAGAGATATCTAAAACATCAATCCCTGCTTTTTCAAATTCCTTTCCAGCAATTACAGAATCTTCCTTTGAAAGTCCACCTTCCATAAAATCCCCTGCTCCCATTCTTAAAAATATAGGATAATTTTTTCCAAGTTTTTCTCTGATTCCTTTGATAATATCAATATGTAACTTTATTCTAGCATAAATATCTCCACCATACTCATCTTTTCTTTTATTAGTAAGGGGAGATAAAAATTGATCCAATAAATATCCATGGGCACAGTGCAATTCAACAGCATCAAAGCCTGCTAATTTTCCTCTCACTGCAGAATCTATAAATTTATTTTTTATATCTTCTATTTGAGATACACTGAGTTCAATTGGAAGATCAGTATTTTTATTTCCTGGATGTAAAATACAAGAAGGAGCAACAGGACTCATACCTATAACATCTTTCTTTCCAGCACTTCCTGCATGGGATATTTGCAATACTGCTAAAGCATTATTATTTTTAATAACCTTTGCTAGTTTACTCATACCCTCAATATTTGAATCATTTGATATTGAACATTGACTTTTATGAGCCTTACCTCTTTTATCAACATAACTATGTTCAACAATAACTGCTGAAAAAAGTTTACATGAAGTTTTATCTTTGTAATAGTCTAAACTTTCCTTTGTAATATGTCCATTGTCATCAGCCTTTGCTGTTGCCATTGGAGGCATTACTAATCTATTTTTAAATTCTATATTCTTTGATATAACATGATCTTTAATATTCATAGGGACCCTCCTTTTCAATTGACTAATCAATTATTGATAGGTCAATTGTAATCCCTAGTGTAAATTTTGTCAATAAAATTATTATATAAACAAAAATTCCTTGACTTTGTAGATGGGCAGTCATAGAATAGTTTTATAGGGAATAATATAAATGAAAGAACTTCAAAACAATTGATTTTAATAAAACTAGGCTAATATTAAGAAAAACATTTTAGAAAAGGAGTGGATGAAATGGATGAAAAAATATACGATGTAATAGTAATCGGTGGTGGACCAGCAGGTTTATCTGCAGCTTTATATGCTTCTAGATCAAAATTATCAACTTTAATATTGGAAAAGGAAAAAATGGGGGAACAAATAGTAACTACTAAAGAGGTAGCCAATTATCCTGGATCTTTGTTTGAAACTGGGAAGATGGAAACATCTGGACCAAAATTAATAGGAAGAATGATAGAACAAGCAGAACATTTTGGAGCTAAAAGAGTAATGAAAGGTGTTGCAGATGTTGATTTTACAGGGGATATAAAGAAAATAATAACTGAGGATGGAACTAAGTTTTTAAGTAAAACTGTGGTAATAGCAACAGGTGCTTATCCAAGAAAATTAGGAACTCCTGGAGAAAAAAAATTAATAGGAAAGGGAGTATCATATTGTGCCACTTGTGATGCAGACTTTTTTGAGGATTTAGAAGTATTTTGTATTGGTGCTGGATATGCAGCAGCAGAAGAGGCTATATACTTAACAAAATTTGCTAAAAAAGTAACTATTGTAGCTAGAGAACCTGCATTTACCTGTGCTCAATCAATAGTTGATAAAGTAATGGCAAATCCAAAAATAGAAGTTAAGTTTAATAGTGAAGTAATAGATATGAGAGGTGACGGAATCTTAGAGGAAGCTACTTTTAGAAATAATATTACTGGGGAAACTTGGGACTTTATTCCTGATAAAGAAGTGGGAACCTTTGGAATATTTGTCTTTGTTGGATATGTACCAGCAACTGATTTATTTAAAGGTCATGTTAAAATAGATAAGAGGGGATATATACCAACTGAAGAATTAATGAATACAAATATCCCTGGAGTATATGCAGCAGGGGATTTAAGACCTAAAGATCTAAGACAAGTAATCACAGCTACATCTGATGGTGCAGTGGCTGCAACAGCTATTGAAAAATATCTAGCACATTTAGATGTAAAAACACCAGAAAAAGATAATAAATAAAATAAAATATTTGAAAGCTTATTAAAATTAGAGGAGGAATACAATGTTAAAATTAGAAAAGGATACATTTAATGAAGAAGTACTAGAAGGTAAAGGATTAATATTAGTAGATTTCTGGAGCAATAAATGTGAAGTTTGTAAAGCATTATTACCTCATATAGAAGAGTTGTCAAAGAAATATGGAGATAAGATTAAATTTACAAAGTTAGATGTAGTTGGAGCTATGACAATTGCTAGAAAACAAAAAGTTTTAGGAGTGCCAACTGTATCCATATATAAGGATGGAGTAAAAATAGCAGAAGCAGCAAAGGAAGATGCCACAAAAGAAAATGTAGAAAAAATTATAAAAGAAGTTCTATAGAAAAATTAATATTATCCAAGTGAATTATTAATAAAATAAATCAGATAAAAAGGAGAATAATAATGAGTGAAAATGAAAAAAAAGTAATAACAAATAAAAGTTTAAAAGCAGCATTAAAAGAAGCAAATGAAATGAGAAAGGGTCAAATACCTCCTGAAATTTTAGTTGAAATGAAAAAAGCAACTGAAGATTTAAAAGCATTTAACTTTAAAGAAAAAACATTACAAATAGGAGATACATTTCCAGAAGCAACTTTACTTAACTATAAGGGAGAAGCAACTTCTCTTAAAGGAGCATTAGATGGAAAACCTGCTATTATTAGTTTCTATAGAGGAACTTGGTGTCCTTATTGTAATCTTGAACTTGCATACTATAGTGAATTATTAGGAGAAAAAGAAAATAAAGGTGTAAGAATGTTTGCAATATCTCCAGAAAAACCAGATGTTACAATAGAAAAGACAGATCCTAAAAGCTTGAATTTTACTATTTGCAGTGATGTGGATAATAAATTAGCAAAAAAATTAAACTTAGTATTTGGATTACCTGAAAAAATACAAGCTATATACAAGAAGTTTGGAATTGATGTAGATAATTCCCAAGGAAATACAAAAAAAGAACTACCAATTCCAGCAACATTTATTGTGGATGGAGATGGAAAAGTAACATATGTGGATTTAGATGAAGATTATACAACTAGGCCAGATGCACAAGAGGTAGTTACAGAATACAAAAAATTAATATAAGAATATATTATTAGGAGAAAATATGAATAAAAAAATAACTATCTACAGCAAGTACAATTGTCCTTATTGTACTAGAGCTAAGATGCTACTTGAATCAAAAAAAATGAAATATACTGAAATAAATATCCAAGATCATCCTGAAGAAAGAGAAAATATGATTAGAAAATCAAATGGTGGGAAAACTTTTCCCCAAATAATAATTGGAGATCTACATGTAGGTGGATGTGATGATTTATATGAACTTGATAGATCAAAAAAATTAGATTCTATTCTAGGTCTAACTTCTGAAAAGGTTGAGACGAAACACCATAAATTAGTAATTATTGGTTCTGGTCCTGCTGGATATACTGCAGGAATATATGCAGGTCGTGCTAATTTACAACCAGTTTTATTCACAGGAAAAGAAAAGGGAGGACAGTTAACAACAACAACTGACATAGAAAACTTTCCTGGATTTCCTGAAGGGATAAATGGAATGGATCTTATGCTTTCCATGGAAAAACAGGCAAAAAAATTTGGAACTGAATTTATATTTGGAGAGATAACAAAAATAGATTTAAAGAAAAGACCATTTACAATATATGTTGGGGATAAAGTTCATACTTCTGAAGCCGTTATTATAGCCACTGGAGCCACTGCTAGATACTTAGGTATTCCTAGTGAGGAAGAATATAGAGGTAAAGGAGTGTCTGCTTGTGCCACTTGTGATGGATTTTTCTTTAAAGGTAAAGATGTTGCAATAGTTGGTGGAGGAGATACTGCTATGGAAGAAGCAAGTTATCTAGCTAATTTATGTAATAAAGTATATTTAATTCATCGTCGTGATACTTTTAGGGCTAGTCAAGCTATGCAAGATAGGGTGAAAAAGAATCCTAAGATTGAAATAATATACAGCAGTACTGTGGAAGAAATTATTGGAGATAAGGTAGAAGTAAAAGAATTAAAACTTAAGAGTACTGTGGATAAAAGCATTTCTACAATTAATGTAGCTGGATTATTTATAGCTATAGGACACACTCCTAATACAGGATTTTTAAAGGGACAATTACCATTGGATGAAAAGGGTTACCTACAAGTAATTGATAATACATGTAAAACAAAGATTCCAGGTGTGTTTGCCTGTGGTGATATTGTTGACTCTGATTATAGGCAAGCAATAACTGCTGCAGGAAGTGGATGTAAAGCTGCCATTGATGCTGAACGTTGGTTGGATACAATTAAAACAAAATAGATACAAAAGATATTATACAAAAAAAGAAAACCTATATGTTACAAGGTTTTCTTTTTTTTATTATTAAAGTTTAGGGTAGGAAACTCTCAAGTTTGACTAGAACAAAAGAGTTAACAAATTAAAATGTTTTGTACAAAGAAATAGTATCATAATTAACTTTGAAAGTCAAACTATTTGATAAATATTTTCTATCATTTCTTGACATTATTTGTACCACTTTATTTTAAGTACAAAGAATCTATAGGGGAAAAAGAAATTTATGACCCGTTTTCTGTACATCTCTTTGAAAGTGAAATTTTATCAACTTCTAATTTTAAAATATTTGATAATGATCTAAAAAGTTTTAATGGAATTATTTCTAGAACAATAATTATAGATAATATTTTAAAAGAAGAATTCAAAAAAAATGATTATGATTTTGTAGCTAATATTGGATGTGGACTGGATTTTAGAAATAGAAGATTGAGTATTAAATTGCCTTGGTATAATGTTGATTTACCAGAAGTAATTGAATACAGAAATAAAATTGTGGATCGAACAGCTTCTGAATTTAATATTCCAGGTAATATTTTAGATCCAAAATTTATATCTTCCTTCCCTCAAGGAAAGGGAATCTTTATATTTGAAGGAATATTGATGTTTTTTACTAAAGACCAAGTTTATTGGATTTTAAAAAAAATAGCATCTAATTTTCCTGACTCTTTAATTATCTTAGAAGTTTGCCCTGAACAAATTATAAACATAAAAAATATGAATGAATCAATACAAGCTCTTGGAGAAAACATACTCTTTAAATGGGGAAATAACGATCCACATAAAATTGAAAATGAGATAGAGAATTTAGTGTATGAAAATGGTTTTAAAATAATGGATGCATTGAAAAACCGTTGGAGTTTTTTAAAGACTCCAACAGATGAAGAAATGAATATTTTTAATAATTTTAGAATTAATAAATATAAAATAAAAATTTAATATTACAAAAAAAGAAAACCTTTAAATTAAAAGGTTTTCTTTTTTTATAAATCGATGTCGAGGTCGAATTCCCCAAAATTTGTGGAACCTTAGGGTTAATGCAATGTGAAAGATGTGTTACAAAATAATAGTATCACAATTAGATTTGAAAGTCAAACTATTTGATTGATGTTTTTATTTTTTATAGATGCTTCTTTAAAGTATCTCCATATGTAAGACATTTTTTGTCATCACCATTATTCCAAAATGCATAGAAATTATTATCTAATTATATCTAATTATATCTAATAAATCTATAAATGTATAAATTTTATTTCTTTTCTTATCATCTGTAAATATTTTATTACTTAATAATAATTTATTTATATTTGTTTTTGAAGCACTGTAACTAATATTCATTGATTCGCTAACTTGTTTAATTGAAAAGATAGGATTTTTAAATATAGTATCTATAAATTCAGTTTTAACATTATTTTCTTTTGCAAACTTTTTCATTTCATCATAAAGAGTTTCAACTCTTTTTAATTTGTCTATATTTTTATTTGCCTGGTTGACTACTGACTGTAAGAAGAAAACTATCCAATCTTCCCATTTAGGAGTTTCAGTTCTTAAATTATTTAATAAAGTATAATATTTTAATTTGTTCTTTTCTAATTCTTCACTAACAAAGAATGTAGGTTTATTAATAATGCCTTTGTCTAGTAAGTAAAGCATAATTAAAACTCTTCCTAGTCTTCCATTACCGTCTAAGAATGGATGAATACTCTCAAATTGAGCATGTATAACTGCTATTTTTATAATTGGATCAATATCATCAGCTATTTCATCATTAATATATTTTTCTAAATTAGATATGTATTTTTCTACCATATCAGGAGAAGGTGGAATATATGTAGCATCTTCTATTCTGTTATTTCTTCCAATCCAATTTTGAACTTGTCTAAAAGAACCAGGAGAACGATCTTTCCCTCTTCCATCTTTAAGTATTTCTTCATGAAGTCTTAATATTAATCTTGTTGAAATAGGGAGTGTCTTTAATAGGTTAACTCCTAAATCTAAAGTATGCATATAGTTTATAACTTCCATAACATTTAAAGAATATTTCTTAGTAACTTCAGATTCCATAACTTCATCAAAAGTTGCTTGTGTACCTTCTATTTTTGTAGATTGAACTGATTCATTTAAAGAAAATAAATACATTAAATTTTCAGAAATGAAACTTTTTTCTAATAAAATAGAAAATTTAGTTAGTTTAATTCTAGCTTCTATTGCTTTTTTGTATAGTCTAATTAGAATCTCATTACTTAATTCTAGTGGTAATAAACCAGGACTAAATGGATTTTTCATATAAAATCTCTCCTTTTATTATTTTTTAATTTATTTAAAAACTCTTAAAACTATTATACAACTTTTTATTGTTTTTTACAACTAAAAAAAATAATAAAAAAGAAAAAATGTGTTAGTTGCAAATAGCATAATTTTAATAGATGAAAAAATAAAAAAGGAAATGTTGATTAAATATAGAATAATTTATTGATTAATTTTACAAAAAATATTAGAAAAGAAGGTTATAAGATTATGTGGAAAAAATATATTATAAAAATAATTACAATTATAGGATCATTTTTATTAGGAGCAGTTTTAAGAGAAGGGCTAAGTTCTAGAATAATTACAGAAAAATTTTTAGAAAAAGATATGATTACAAATATAAATTATATTTATACTTTTGGAATCAAGGAAATTATAACAGTGTTAATATTTACAGGATTAGTTTATGTATGCTTTTATATAAAGTATATTGAAAGTAAGGTTTCTTTATCAGAAATAAATAAAACATTTTTTAAAATATTGTATATAGAATTAATAATATTTGCATTTACAACAGGAACTTGTTTAGGGAATATTTTAGATAAAGGAGTTATACTTTTAATGCTTGGAATAATAGTTTTAGTTTTAGAAGTCATATTTTCTATAGAAGAATCTTATAATCTAGAAGCAGAAGAAGATGGAAACAGAAAAGAATTATATGAAAGTAGAGAGGACTTATTAGAAAGGTTGAAAACCTATTTGTTTAATATGGATGCTGTAGCAATAACAGGAGCATGGGGAATAGGAAAAACAGTTTTTCTTAATGAGTTTTTTTATAGAGATGAAAATGCTGAAAAAAACATGAAAAAATATATATAGATGTATCTATTTTCACTGAAAATAAAAGAATTATAGAAAAGATAGAGAGAGAGTTAAATAATATATTTGAAAAGCACGGTATTTTAAAAATAAAAGATAAATTATTAAATGGACTTGAAGAAAATAATTTTTGGTGTAAATCAATATTAAGTTTTTTTAAATTGGAAGTAGAAGATAAAAGTAAAAATTTAGAAAATAAAATTAAAGAACTGGAAACTACAAATAAAAGTGTAGTTTTATGCTTGGATAATTTCGAAAGAATTAGTGATAAAAATAGAATAATTAGTTTGTTAGCGATAATAGATGAAAGAATACCAGAGGGGATAAAAAGAATATATTTATATGATGAAGAATATATGGAAGAATTATTTGCTGAAAAAAAAGGCTTAAAAGGGTTTAAAGAGTATTTTAATAAATATATAGAGCATTCATTTAATATTAAAGATGCAGAGATTGATGAAATATTAGAGGGAAGTTTAGATTTAAAAAAGATTATAACTAGAACAATAAGTAGAATAGATTTTTTTGAAAAGGAATTAAAATCTAAAGCAAACTTATTGAAAAATAAATTGAAAATAGATGAGAAAGTAATTGATAATTTAAGAGGTAACCAAACTGAAAAAGAAAAGAAAGAAGAAAAAGAAAAAAATAATAAAAAGTTTGATATAAAAATACAAACAATAAATAATTTTATTGAAATAAGTTTAAATTTTAAAAAACTATTGTTGGTTCCAAGGTATTTAGAACAACTAAAAAATTTCATAAGGAAGATAGACGAAGAAAATAAAGTTTATGAATTAGAATGGAAAATAATTTCTGATTTTTTTAAAAATGTTTCAGCAAAAGAAATAGAAGAATATTCATTTAATAATATCGATCATGCTATTGACGAAAATAAAATTGATAAAAATATTATATTTTTAAGATATTTATTTTTTACTAAAAATACAGGGAATAATTATGACAGGTTGAAAGTATATAAAAATGAAAAAAAAGATAAAGATGAAATTAAAATAGAAGAAATAGAAAAAAATATACAAGGAAGATTAACTGAAGGATTAAAGCTTATAAAAGATAGATATTCTGAAGATGCTTTTAATCAAAGAAAAGAAAAATATGAAAAGTTTTTAGAAAAAGGATTATCTGATAGAAATGAGTATGTTATTGATAATAGTGACGAGCTAAAAGCTCTTGTATCAGATATTGACGGAGAAATAGAAAAAATAAATTATCCTTTATTAGAAAAAATAACTATAGATGAAAATGGTAATTATCAAAATGGCAAAGAAGAAGTCACAGCTATTGAGTATAGAAAAAGTTTAATAAAATTATATTTAAGATATAACAGAAATATTAAGACTTTACTTCAATTTATATTGCCTACAAAAAAAATTACGGATTATTTTAATGAATATAGTAAGTTTGAAGAAGCTTTAAAAGAAGAATTAGAAGTTGAATCTTTAGAAAAAATTATAAAAGAACTTAAGAAAAGACTTGATAAAGATGAAAAAGGGGAAAATAAATTAATTAAAAAATTAGAATTAATTTCTGAATTTACTGTGGACGATATTAAAGCATCATTAACTTTTGCTGAGGAAATTTTAAAATTATCAGTAGAACAAATAAGTAAAGAGAAGAGAAAAGTAATAGATGAAGAATATTTTGAAAATAATTCAGAGATAGATATTTTAAATGATACAAGAAATATTTCAGAAGGTGAAATGAGGTTAACTTATTTAAATGTTATTAGGAATGAAAAAATAATTATAAATAGCAGCAATATAGATGATTATATAAAAGAATTAAAAGAAGATTTAAATAAAGGGTCTAATGTTAAAAATAAAGAAAAGAAAATAGTTTTGTTAGTAGAATTTATAAAATTTAAAAAAAATATAAAACAAAAAGTAATAGTTAAGTAATAAATAATTTAGTAGATAATTTGATATTTTTAAAAGAAATGGCCTGAGAAAATAGCATACAGGCTGATAGGGAATAGGATTTTTTATAGTTAGAGCGAAGTTGCACTGCATACTAATATAATTTTTCTTAAAATAGAAAATTCTGACATTTTCTAGAGGGAAAACTATTGTTGCTCCTCAAAAACATTTTCATAAGAAAGTAAATTCCGAACAACGTATACTAAAAGGTTGATTTTGTTGAAAAGTGGCATGAAATAACTGAAGCTTCACTGTTTTATAAATAAAAAGAGAGCTAGTGATCTACTAGTCCAACTCTCTTGTCTTTAACAGGAGATTAGTATTTCAGAAATCGAGAGTTTCTTTATAAAAAATATACTATTAATATTAATTATTATAAAATATAAAAGAGATTATAAATTTATACTGCATACCTTCCTCTTTAAGATTGCTAAATATTTTGATTAAATACTCAATGAAGCAATTCAAATATATTTTTAAAAGTGTATTCTCAATCATAGAAGAACCTCCTGGATAAGTTAATATAAAGATAGTAATAAGAGGAAGCTGCCAGTTCGCTTGCTATGCGATTTAAATTTATAATCTAAATTATGATAATTATTTAAATATTATTAAAAAGAAATTATAACCATTTTTTAATTCTATAAGGTAATAAATGTTTATAGTTTTTTATAAAATTTGTTATGTCATTAACTGTAATGTGAATTAAATTAATATTATTTTCAATAATAACATTAATATCTCCTTATTACTTTTGTGCATATATTATTAGAAAAAACTTATAAAATTCCTTTTTATAAGTTAAAATAAAATGGTAAATTCTTTTTTCTGTAAATTAAGATATAATTATTTAAAAATCTAAAAAATCAAAAATGGAATATTTGGAACAAAATAAAAAAATAGAGAGATATTTAGGGTACTTAAAAAGAAAGGAAGGATAATTATGAAAAATGATATAAAATTATTCTATATAGAGAGGCCTGTATATGCTTCTAATTCTAAGGAATATTTAGATAATGAAGCTAAACTTTATAATGAAGAAAATCAAGAAAAAATAGATCATATTTATAATTGTATTTATTTTGATTCTTATTCAAATTGTAAATCTTTAAATAAAATAATTAGAAAAAAATATATGGATAAATTAGAGTATATTCCCCATTCAATGTATTTTATTTTATTAGATGATTTAGAAAAATATGCAAAAAGTAAAAATAAAAAAAGAATTTTTAATTATATTACAATATGGCGATTTTCTAGATTGTTTGATATTTATAGTGATATATTAACAATAGAAG
This sequence comes from Fusobacterium sp. IOR10, assembly GCF_010367435.1. Lineage (NCBI taxonomy): Bacteria > Fusobacteriati > Fusobacteriota > Fusobacteriia > Fusobacteriales > Fusobacteriaceae > Fusobacterium > Fusobacterium sp. IOR10. The sequence continues at coordinate 64,362 of NZ_WJWY01000011.1, read as the reverse complement.
GAATAGGAGAAGGAATTTATTTGAAAAAAATAATAAGAGAAAAAGATTGGAAAGATTTATTAATTCGAGCAGTAAAATATAATGGAGGATGGTTTGGGGGATTTATTGATGATATAAAAGGGGCGGCTGATTTAGAAGAGGACAGAGTAAAAGAAATGATAGATTTATCTATTGAATTAGATTTTAGTTCTAATAGAGAAGTGGTTCTTCATAATATATTAAAGTCAGAAACTTTAGATGTTGAAAATGAAAAATTAAACAAAAAATTGAAATTATCATTAATAGTAATAGCGGTATTAATAACAATAGTTGTATATAATTTGTAAAAAATTTGTAAAGAATCTAAAAGGTAAGAAATAACTAAGAAATTAATTTGATTATTATATAGTAGGAGGGGGTTATGAGTAAATTATTCATTACAGGTAATGGATTTGATTTGAGGCATAGGTTAGAAACATCATACAATGATTTTAAAATATTTTTAATTATTCAAATTTTAAAGGAAAAATATAGAAAAGAAGAATTAAATTTTTTAGAAGAGTTTTGCAATTATTGTGATGATTATTTAACAAATTATAGTCCAAATGAAAAGATTTTGAAAAGTGAAATCACTTTGATTTTAGAAGATGATAGTATAGAGAAAATTTCGATGGTAATGAAAAAAATTATTGAAGAGTATTTTTTTGATTCTTACCCTAAAGAGGATATTGATATGTATTTTCAAGAATATTTAGAAAATGAAAGCAATTGGTCTAAATATTTTATAAATTTGATAGAAGTAGTTTATTCTTGGCAAGAATTTGAAAGTTCTTTGGGAAAAATATATTTAGAAGTAGTTAATAATTATTCTAATCCTTTTAAGAGTCTAGATTATAACGAAGCGAATAGAATTTTAGATCAAAATAGAGAGGTTCAGAGTGAAATATTTGAAATGTTAGAAGACTTACATATTTCTTTTAGAAATTGGATTGGTTTAGTTGATGTGAATAAAGCTAATAAATTTAAAGATTTAGAAGAGAGAACAAATGAGGAAACTCTTTTTTTAACTTTTAATTACACTAATCTTTTAGAAGAAATTTATAATGTTAAATTGAATAATATTCTTCATATACATGGGAAAGTAGGTGAAAAAATTATTTATGGGCATGAGGGCTTTGAATTGTTATCTGAAAAAGATGAATATTTAAAGGAGTGTGAATTAATACAAACAACTAATGGAGAGGCAATCTATGAGTTGGATGAAAAATTAAGGAAAAAAACAGAAAAAATTATTAAGAGAAAAAAGGTAAAAGATTTTTTCGAAAAATTTAAAAATGTAGATGAAATTTATTCTTATGGATTTTCTTATGGTAAAGTAGATCAGGTTTATATAGAAGAAATAATAAAAAAAGTTAATGGAAAAGATGTTACTTGGTATTTAAACGATTATAATCATAAAGAAAATTTAAACTATATAGAATTAATAAAAAAAATAGGATTTGAAGGAGAAATAAAAGAATTTTCTTGTAATTGAAAATAATATTCTTGGGAATAAAAGGAAGAGGGAAATTTTCTCTTCCTTTGTAATTTTATTTTAAATTGTTATATTTAAAATAAAAGTGTTTATATTTTAACAATAAATAATCATAAAAATTTTAGAAATTTTAATTGTGGGCGATTTATAAAAAATAAATATATGTTTATAAATATATTTTAATTGAAAATAAAATTATCTATTTTTAAACTCAATGAATTAGTGTATAATTGTTTTATATAAGGGTTAAGAAATATGGATGCTTTATATTAGAAAATTTTCCTCCTGAGAACATTTAAGGAAAATAGCCAAACAAATAAATTATTAGATTTATTGAAAGTAACATATGATAAGCAAATAAAAGGAGAAAAGAAAATGACAACGAAAACAGATATAGAAAATGTTTTATGGAGTGCCAGTGATAGTTTTAGAGGTAAAATAGATAGTTCAAGATATAAGGACTATATTTTATCAATGCTATTTGTAAAATATTTAAGTGATGTACATAAATCAAAAGTTCAAAAATTAACAGAAAATTATAAAGGGAATAAGGTTAGAATAGAAAGAGCCTTAAGCTATGAAAGTTTTGTTTTAGATGAAGAATCTACTTTTGATTATCTATATGCCAATAAAAATGATAGTGAAATAGGACAAAAAATTAATGTAGCATTGTCTCACATTGAAGATAAAAACAGTGATAAATTAAAAGATGTATTTAGAGCTATTGATTTTAATTCACAAGTTGATTTTGGAGCAGCAAAGGAAAAGAATGCAATTCTTAAGAATTTATTAGATGATTTTAATGGACTGGATTTAAGACCAGAAGAAATAGAAAGTAATGATATTATTGGAGATGCTTATGAATATATGATCTCAAAATTTGCATCTGATGCAGGTAAAAAAGGTGGAGAGTTTTTTACTCCAAGTGAAATTTCAGAATTAGTTTCAAGATTAGCAGAGCCTGTGGAAAATGATAGAATATATGATCCAACTTGTGGGTCAGGGGGTTTATTATTAAAAGCTTATAAAAAAGTTTTAAATAAAAAAGTAGCTATATACGGGCAAGAAAGTAATGCACAAACAAGAGCTCTTTGTTTAATGAATATGTTTCTTCATGGGGTAGAAGATGCAAATATTTGGTTAGGAGATACTTTAGCAAGTCCTAAGAACATAGAAAACGACAATTTAATGAAGTTCCAAGTGGTTGTAGCTAATCCACCATTTAGTTTAGATAAATGGGATAGTGGATTTTTACCAGACTCTGGATTAGATGAAAAAGGAAAGCCAGCAAAAATGAGCGCTAGTTTAGATCCTTATAAAAGATTTACATTGGGAGTTCCACCAAAATCAAAGGGAGACTATGCTTTTGTTTTGCATATGATAAATTCATTAGATGAAGAAAATGGAAGAATGGCTGTGGTATTACCTCATGGAACATTGTTTAGAGGTTCAAGTGAAGGAAAGATTAGAAGAAGTTTATTAGAACTTAATTTAGTTGATGCAGTTATAGGATTACCACCAAATTTATTCTTTGGAACAAGTATTCCAGCTTGTATAATGATTTTTAAGAAAAATAAAAATAATAAAGATGTATTATTTATAGATGCTAGTGGTGAAGATTGTTTTGAAAAAGGAAAAAATCAAAATACCTTAAGAGAAGAAGATATTAAAAGAATAGTAGAAACTTATAAAGAACGTAAAGAAATAGAAAAATTCTCTCATATTGCAACTTTGGAAGAAATAAAAGAAAATGATTTTAATTTAAATATTCCAAGATATGTAGATACTTTTGAAGAGGAAGAACCTGTAAATATACAAGAAGTAAAACAGGAAATAGAAAAAATTGACGAAGAATTAGTAGAAGTAAGAAGTAAACTTCAAGAATATCTTAAAGAATTAGGACTATAAGGGGGACATAACTATGAATGAACAAAAAGTACCTAAATTAAGATTTCCTGAATTTACAGGGGAGTGGGAAGAGAAAAAATTAGGAGATATTTCTAAAAACATAAGTTATGGAATGAATTCTGCTTCTACTGTGTATGATGGAAAAAATAAATATATTAGAATTACAGATATAAGTGAAAAGAATAATCGATTTATTCCAAATCCTTTAACATCGCCATTAGAAATAGTTGACGAGAAATTTAAATTAAAAAAAAATGATTTATTATTTGCAAGAACAGGAGCGAGTACCGGGAAAACATATTTATATAAAGAAGAAGACGGAAATATTTTTTTTGCAGGATTTTTAATTAAATTTGAAATCAAAAATAGTTATAATTCTAAATTTGTTTTTTATAATACATTAAAAAATAGTTATAAAAAATGGATTAAAATTATGTCTTTCCGTTCTGGTCAACCAGGAATAAATGCTGAAGAATATAAAATTTTAAAAATTAATTTTCCTTCTCTTCCAGAACAAGAAAAAATAGCTGATTTTTTAACTTTATTTGATAAAGAGATAGAGCTAGAAGAAAAGAAATTAGAGTTACTAAAAGAAAATAAAAAAGGATATATGCAAAAGATATTTAGTCAAGAATTAAGATTTAAAGATGAATTTGGAAATGATTATCCTCAGTGGGAAGAAAAAAAATTAGGAGAAATTTTAATATTAAATTTAAGGCCCGTTCCAAAACCTTCAATTCCATATGAAACTTTAGGAATTAGAAGTCATGCTAAAGGAACAATGCATAAAAAAATTGAAAATCCAAATAATATTTCTATGGATACTCTATATAAAGTAAAAGAAAATGATTTTATTGTTAGGATCACTTTCGCTTGGGAACATGCGGTTGCTATTTGCAAAAAAGAAGATACTGGAAGATTAGTTTCTCACAGATTCCCAACATATGTAGCTAAACTCAATCTAAATATTAACTATTTTAAACACTATATAAAAAGAAAACAATTTAAGTTTTCTTTAGCTATGATTTCTCCTGGTGGAGCTGGAAGAAATAGAGTTATGAGTAAAAAAGATTTTCCTAATATAAGATGTATCTTACCTTCTCTCCCAGAACAAGAAAAAATAGCTAATTTCTTATCAATGGCAGATGAAGAAATAGAATTAATGGAAAATAAAATAGAGAAGTTAAAGGAAATTAAAAAAGGTTTATTACAGCAAATGTTTATATAATAAGGAGTGTACTAATGGGGAAAGAAAAATCATACTCAGAATTAGAAGCTAGTCAAATTCCAGCTATTGAACTATTGAAGAATATGGGGTATGAATACATATCCCCAGATGAATGTAATAGTCAAAGGGGAAATTTATATAATGTTCTTTTAAAAGATATTTTAGAAAAACAATTGCAAAAAATAAATAAAGTTAAATTTGGTGAGGAAGAAAAGAATTTTTCTCTTGGAAATATACATAAAGCTATAAAGGATTTAGATGAGCCATTAACTACTGGTTTAATAACAACTAGTGAAAAAATATATGATATGTTACTACTAGGTGGAACCTATAGTGAAACCCTTAATAATGGGAGAAGTTTAGGTTTTAATATTAAATACATTGATTGGGATAATTTTGAAAATAATGTATTTCATGTAACTGAAGAATTTTCAGTGGATAGTTTAGATAAAGAAAGGAATGCAAGACCTGATATTGTATTATTTATAAATGGAATTCCCTTTGGAGTAATAGAATGTAAAGCTCCACATATTCCAACAAGTCAAGCTATTGAACAAAATTTGAGAAATCAAACAGATGATTATATTCCACAATTATTTAAATTTTCTCAAATTATAATGGGAACTAATAAAAATGATGTTAAATATGCAACAACAGGAACTCCTAAAAAATATTGGAATATATGGAAAGAACAAGATTTAGAATTTCTTAACTTTGAAATTTCCAAATATATTACAGGGAGAACAGTAACACTTCAAGATAAAAATATAATATCAATTTTTTCTCTAGAACGTATTAAAGAATTTATAAAATATTTTATTCTATACGATGCAGGTACTAAAAAAATATGTAGATATCAACAATATTTTGCCATTAAAGAAATTATAAAAACAATTAACACTGATGATTCTCATGGAAATAGACAAGGTGGGGTTATTTGGCATACTCAAGGAAGTGGAAAAAGTTTAACAATGGTAATGCTAGCAAAATATATATTAATGGAAATGGGAAAAGTTAACCCTAAAATAATAATAACGACAGATAGAAAAGCTTTAGACGGACAAATATCAACTACATTTGCCCATGTGGGACTAAATGTTGCAAAAGCTTCTTCTGGAAGTAATCTAGTAGAACTTATTAATAGCAACAAAGTTGATATTATAACTACAGTAATAAATAAATTTGAAATAGCTGAAAAATCAAATGTAAAAAATGAATCAAAAAATATATTTGTACTAGTAGATGAAAGCCATAGATCAAACTATGGGCAACTTGCAACAAAAATGAGAGTAGTATTTCCAAATGCTTGTTATGTTGGATTTACAGGGACTCCACTAATGAAAAAAGAAAAAAATACAATGAGTAAATTTGGGAAAATAATTCACAAATATACAATTTCTGACGGTGTTCAAGATGGAACAATAGTTCCATTAGTATATGAAGGAAAATTTGTTGAACAAAAAGTAGATGAAGAAAATATAGATTTATGGTTTGATAAAACTACTGAAAATATGGTGGAAGAAAATAGAATAGATTTAAAAAAGAAATGGAGTAGCGTAAAAAGATTAACTTCAACAGATGGAAGAATTAGAAGGATAGCTTTGGATATAGATGAGCATTTCACTAAAGGATACAAGGCAAGTGGTTTTAAAGCAATGCTTGCAACTAATTTAAAAAAGGATGCAGTTAGATATTTAGATTGTTTTGAGGAGTTTAGTGATTTAAAATGTGAAGTTATTATTTCATCTCCAGATATGAGAGAAGGAGTGGAAGATATAGATTCTGAAACTGACAATAAAGTTATAAATTTTTGGAACAGAATGATGAAAAAATATAAAACACCTGAATCTTATGAAGAGACTATTACAAATAAATTTAAAGATGGAGAAATAGATATATTAATAGTTTGTAGTAAACTTTTAACAGGATTTGATGCACCAATATGTCAAATACTATATATTGATAAACAATTAAAAGAACATGGACTTTTACAAGCTATTGCTAGGGCAAATAGAATACATGAAGGAAAGGATTATGGACTTATTGTTGATTACAGAGGCTTACTTCCTAATTTAAATGAAGCGATGGAAACTTATAGTGGAGAAAGTGGACTTGAAAATTTTGAAGAAGCAGATTTAAAAGGAACAGTAGTTGATATTTTAAGTTTCTTAGGAAAATTAAGAGAATCATATAGCCAACTTAAAAGTTTATTTACTAATTTAAATAATAAAAATGATATTGAAGAGATTGAAGCATCATTGGAAGATAAAAAACTAAGGGAAAATTTTTATAATTTATTAAGTGAATTTGGTAGAAACTTAAATTCTGTTCTTAATTCAGAAAAAGCTTACAAAACAATGAAGAGGGGAGAAGTAAATAAATATAAAAGTGAATTTGCTTTTTATTCAAAAGTTAGAAGAACAATAAAAATAAGATATGCAGATGGAATTGACAATAAAGAATATGAAAAACAAATGCAAAATTTATTAGATAAGCATATATTAGTTTCAGGTCTTAAAAAAATAACTCCTCCTATAGATATTTTAAATAAGGATGATTTTAAGGAACAACTAAAGGGATTAAATTCTCCTAGATCAAAGGCAGATGCTATTAGAAGTGGATTAACAAAGACTATTACTAGCAAAAGAGAAGAGGATCCAGCATATTATGATAGTTTTTCTAAAAAGATTAAAGAAACTTTAGAAGAATATAAAAATAAAATAATATCAGAGGGAGAATATTTATCTAAAATGGAAAGACTTATGGATGATTTCACAAACAAAAAATCAGATATTAGTTGTCCAGATAAAATTAAAGATAATGTTCATGCAAGGGCTTTTTATGGGGTGCTATTACCTATATTAAATGATTTAAATGAATCTATAGATGAAGATTTTATTTCTGATTTAGCAATAGGAATAACTAATATTATAAAAGAGCATAGCCAAGTGGATTGGAGAGAAAATAAAACAATTCACAATAGAATATCCCGAGCTATTGAAGATTTAATTTTTGATATGGGGGATGAAAAGAAAATTACAATATCCATAGATGCTATTGATCAAATAATTGAAAATGTTAAAACAGTGGCAATAAGGAGATTCTAATGAAGGAAGAAATGGAAATTAAGTTATCTGAAAACATATTAAAATTTACTTTAGAAAGAAAAAATGTAAAACATATAAATTTAAGAATAAAAAGTGACGGAAGTATTTTTGTTTCAGCTAATTTAGAACTTTCTATTGAAGCAATTGAAAATTTTATAAGAAAAAAAGAGCATTTAATTCTAAATCATCTGGAGAAAGTAGAAGATGATAAAAATATTTATAAGGAGTCAGATAAAAGATATATACCAGGAGAAACTTTTATATTTTTAGGTAGAGCTGTGAGGCTTAAGGTAATAAAATCATTAGAAGAATATATAAAAACTGATGGTGTGTATATTTATCTATATATTAAAAATCCAGATAATTTTAATAAGAAAAAAAACATGATGGAAAGTTATTATGCTGATTTTTCTAAAAAAATATTTGGAGAAATTTTAGAAAACATTTATCCTAAATTTAAAAAATATGGTGTTAATTTACCAAAAATAAAAATAAGAAAAATGACTAAAAGATGGGGCTCTTGTCTTTATAAAAAAGAAGCTATTATATTAAATAAAAAACTTATAGAAATTGATAGGGAGTGTATAGAGTATGTAGTACTTCATGAATTATCCCATTTTGTACATCCTAATCATTCTAAGGATTTTTATAATTTAGTTACAGTGTTTATGCCTGACTGGAAGAAGAGAAAGGCAAGGTTAGAGGAACAAGGGAAGTATTTGAAATTGTAGACTTTAAATTTTAATACAAAAAAACTAAAGTTAGAATAAAGTTTATAAATATTAAATAAATAACATTTAAACCTTAGATTAATTTCTAAGGTTTTTTTAGAGAGGGATATTCTTCTTTATATTTTGTCTATTTCTATTTAACTTAGTGTTAAACAGTTATTATTATAATATTCTTCTAATAATATTTCTTTTATTTTTTCTTTAGTCCACATATATTAATCACCTCTGATATTATACCACATTCTAAAATATTTTCTATATATCTATATTCTGTTTTAAGTTTACAGTGTACAAACACCTTGAACTAAATAACATATGGGTATATAATCAAGTAAAGAGTTATGCAAAGAAACTAAATAAATTTATGAGGAGGAGATAAATAAAATGAAAAAAGGATTAATATTTTTAGTAACGATGGTATTAACATGTAGTATTTCTTTTTCTTATAATAGTGAGATAATGAATATAGCTAAAAGAGAATATCCCAACGATAAACAAATGCAGCAATACATCTATAACAGACAACTCTCTGCTTATAATTATATGGCTACTGTTAGTGACAAAGAAGTTGAAGATATTGCAACCTATGAGTACCCTAATGATTACTCAATGCAACAATACACATATAATAGACAGCTCTCTTCGAAAAACTATATGAAGACTGTTACTGATAATGAAGTTAAAAATATTGCAATTTATAAATATCCTAACGATTACTCAATGCAACAATATACCTACAATAGACAACTCTCTTCAAAAAACTACATGAGGTCCACAACAAATTCCAGGGCTAGAAATAAAGCTATTAGAAAATATCCTAATGATTACTCAATGCAGCAATATATCTATGATAGAGAAGTATATTAGTTATAATTTTCAAATCTAATATTTAAAAATAAATCAAAAGAATACTCAGAAAAAATAGTATAAGAGAAGGGTGCCATTTAAGGCACCCTAATTTTTATATTTATTATAAAAGGTATTATTTATCAACAGTTCACTTTTATATTTTTAATATTTTTCTTCCTTTTTCTTCTTTTCCTTCTCTATTCTTTCTAATTCATCTTCTTCTCTATCTATTTTATCAAATATCTTACCTACCAAAAATGCTAGATCATTAATAAAACTTTTAACTATAATATAACCTATTACTAAAATTATTATTATTGTTAATAACAAGTATTATCATCTCCTTTCATCCCACTTGATGTTATATTATTTATTTATAAAATTATTTTATATTCTCAATTATACCTCATATTTTTTATATTGTTTAATTTTTTTGAGTGTCTTAATAACATTAACAAACAAATTAATTCTTTAATTTTCAACACGATTATAATTTTCCTTAGTTTTTAACTGGCCGTTCTCATAATAATATTCCCAAATTCCTATTTTTTCTTCTAATTCTCCAATAGTACCTTTTGATTGAAGTTGACCGTTTTCATAATATGTTTCAAAAGGTCCCATAGGCTTTCCATTCTCACCTAAAGCATATTTTATTTTAAGCTGCCCATTTTCATAATATGTATTAGAAGTTAATAATTTTCCTTTTATATATATATCTTTCTTTTCTAATACTCCATCTTGGCTATAAATATAACATGCACCATCTTTCAAGCCTTTTTTATAAGAATTTTTTTCTGTTATAACATAGGCATCATTTAATTTATTATAGCTAGTCACATTATATTCTCCAGTATAGGGCTTATTATTATTAGTATTATAAACAACAACAGAACCATTAATCATCCTATTTTCTAACACAGGATGTTTATCTTTGCATCCTGTAACCATAAAACACATTCCTAAAATTAAAACAGTTAATATTTTTTTCATATCTATCTCCTTTTGATTAATTATATTTTTTATAAGAATTTTTTTATTTCTAAGTTACTTTCATTTAAGTAATTAAAAACACTAACACTATATTTATATAACATCAATTAAATAAAATCAATACTTTAAAATATTAATTACTTATTAAAATTCTATAATAATTTTTAAAAGAGAGTATTTTCTTTAAAATTGGAATTATAAAATTTCAAAAAAATAAAAAAGCTAGAAAATTAATTCTAGCTTTTGTTTGTTTCTTGTTTGTTGTAAATTTGAAAACATATGCAATTGTATACCGACAAAAAGAATAATGATTTGCTCAAAGCATTGTTTTACAAGGGTTTTATAACTTTATGCAAAGTTATAAATTTAATGGTGCCTAAGGCGGGACTCGAACCCGCAAGGTGCAAGCACCGGGAGATTTTGAGTCTCCTACGTCTACCAATTCCATCACTCAGGCACTACTCAGTTATGATATCTCATTTTATGAAATATGTCAATATTTTTTTTAAAAAATTAATTATTTTTAAAAAGTGTAGTATAATGTAATAGATAAAGATAGAAGAAAGATAGGAGGAAAATTTAGATGAAAATACAAGTGAATTCTTGCAATAAAACAAAGGAAGGGTATGAAGTAGAGGTTCAATATGTTGATATATTTTCCCTAAAGCTTTATCCTGATGGAAAAGGTGGACAATTGGGAGATAGAGGAAATATTGGAGGATCAAAAATATTAAAAGTAGCTGAAGATAAGGTTATATTGGAAAATAAAATAGATGCTGGAACATATGATTATGAAATAGATCTAGAAAGAAGAGAAGATATAGCTATTCAACATAGTGCAGAACATTTATTTTCAGGAATTGCCAAAGAAAAATTTAATTTAAATAATGTTGGATTTAGAATGACAGAAACATTTACAACAGTTGACTTAGATTCAAATAACATAACAGATGAAGATGTTAAAAATTTAATGAAAGAAGTTAATTTAGCTGTGAAAAAAGGTGGAGAAATAAAGACTAAAATTTGTTCCCCAGAGGAAGCTGAAGCAATAGCCCTAAGAAAACCTGTAAGTTCAAAAATAAAAAATGAAGACATTAGAATTGTAAAGATTTCAAAGTTTGATACTTGTGCCTGTGCAGGATTTCATGCTAGTGATTTAAAAGATATAAGATTAGTTAAACTTATATCTAGAGAAACAAAGGGTAAAAACACAAGATTTTCAATAATAGCAGGACAAAGAGCAATAGATGATTATGAAATGAAAAGTGAAATTGTAAAGGAATTAAAACATAAATTTAGTTGTAAAGATAATGAAATAGTTTCATATGTGGATAATCAATTTAAAAATTATGACATTTTAAAGAAAGAATTTAACGATATTAATGAAAAATATACCCATGTATTGTATAATAATTTAGATGATAATATTATAGACATAAATGGAAACAAAATAGTTATATTAGAAGAGCCTAAAGAAGTAATCAATTGTATGAAAAAAATATTTGATAAAAACCTAACTTTAATAGGTCTAACTGATGAAAATATAATGCTTATTAGTAATTGTCTAGATTGCGGAGAACTAATACAAAAAATAAGAAAAACACACCCTAACTTTAAAGGTGGAGGGAAAGGAAAACAAGGAAATATTAAGGGAAGTATTGAAAAAGAGGAAATTTTTAAAATTTTTAAAAACATTTTATAGTATAAAGATTGTTATTTTCAAGAAAGTTTGGTATAATTAATCTTAGACTTTATAATTTTGGAGGAAAAATGGAAAACTTAAAAAAAGAGCTTTTAAACTTAAACGAAAAGGAACTTACAGACTTAGTAGTTTCTTTGGGAATGAAAAAGTTTAACGGTAAACAAATATACGGATGGCTACACAGTAAAATTGCAAGGAATGTACATGATATGACTAATCTTTCATTGAAATCAAGGGAAGTTTTAGCAGAACATGCATATATCCCATTATTAAATTTACTAAATCATCAAGTATCAAAGAAAGACGGAACAGAGAAATTTTTATTCGGATTACAAGATGGAAATACAATAGAAACAGTTTTATTAAAACATAAAGAAAGAATCACTATTTGTATATCTAGTCAAGTTGGATGCCCAGTTAAATGTGCTTTTTGTGCAACAGGAGCTTCTGGTTTTGAAAGAAATTTAGATGTTCATGAAATATTAAATCAAGTTTACACAGTGGAAAGAAGACTTAGAAACAAAGGGGAAACAATAAATAATATTGTTTTCATGGGAATGGGAGAACCATTTTTAAACATTGAAAATTTAATAAAATCAATTAGAATTTTATCAGATGAAAATGGATTAAATATTTCAAAGAGAAAAATAACAGTTTCTACTTCAGGTATAGTAACAGGAATTGAAAGACTTTTAGAGGAAAAATTACCAGTTGGATTGGCAATTTCTTTACATGCAGTTGATAATGAAAAAAGAAACATGCTTGTTCCAATAAATAAAAAATATCCTTTAGAAGATTTATTTAGTACATTAGTTCAATATCAAAGAGCAACTAATAGAAGAATAACTTTTGAATATATTCTAATAAAAGAAGTTAATGTTTCTCAAGGAGATGCTGAAGTTTTAGCTAATTTCATTCATTCATTTGATCATGCATTAAATTTAATTCCTTACAACCCAGTTTTAGATAATGAATTTGAAAGACCAAGTCAAAAGAAAATAGAAAAATTCTATAATTATTTAAAAAATGACAGAAAAGTTAATGTAATAATTAGAGGAGAAAAGGGAACAGATATAGACGGTGCTTGCGGTCAATTGAGAAGAAGAAACGTAACTAAATAATTTTATTTATGGAGTATATTTATGAAAAAAATTTTTAAAATAATATTAGCAGGTTGTATTTTAAGCTTTTTAGTGGGAGTAATAGGAGTATTTGGAATTGTTCATCATTACAAGAAAGAGCTTCCAAATATAGCAGAACTAATAGAATCTTACTCACCTTCAATTCCAACTAGAGTTTACGATATTAATGGTAAACAAATAGACGAGTTATACAAGGAAATAAGAATTCCAGCTAGAATAGAAGAAGTACCAATGATTTCAAGAAATGCTTTTTTAGCAATTGAAGATAGGAGATTTTATAGTCATTATGGAATAGACCCTATAGGTATTTTAAGAGCTATAGTAATAAATATAAGATATAAAAGTGCAAGGCAAGGAGCAAGTACATTTACTCAACAACTTGCAAGAAATGCCTTTTTAAGTCACGACAAAAAACTATCTAGAAAAATAAAAGAAGCTATATTAACAATAGAAATAGAAAAGACTTATACTAAGGATGAAATCTTTGAAAAATATTTAAATGAGATATATTTTGGAGAGGGAGACTATGGTATTAAAAGTGCAGCTAAATCTCTTTTTCACAAGGATATAAGTAATATTAACATTCCAGAGGCAGCAGTTCTTGCAGGTATTCCAAATAGGCCAAGATACTATAATCCTAGAAGAAATTTAGAGGCATCTTTAAATAGAATGAGAATTGTATTAAGTCAAATGAAAAAATTTAATATGATAACAAAAGAAGAATATGAAATAGCTATGAAACATAAATTTGTAAAGATAGATGATGTTAAGGATATTGGGAAAATCAATTTGAAAAATACCACAATTATTTATAACAGAGAAGTTATAAATAAATCACTAGCTCCTAGTTTTACAGACTTAGTTCATGACTATTTAATTGAAAATTTTGATGAAGAAGCAATCTATAATGATGGATTACAAGTGTATACAACATTAAATTTTGACATGCAAAAAATAGCAGAAGAGACATTTGATAATTATAAACCAATGATGGAAGATGAAAAATTACAAGGTGGAATGATAAGTATAAACTCTTCCAATGGATACATAACTTCAATAGTTGGAGGAAAGAATTTTAAACCTAGGAATTTTAATAGAGCAATCATGGCAAATAGACAAATAGGATCTTCCTTTAAACCCTTTGTATATTTCACTGCAATTTTAGATGGTAAAAGTGAAAATACAATTATAGAAGATTCAAGACTTGTGCAAGGTAATTGGGCTCCTAGAAACTACGGTACATTGTTTAGAAAAAATATAACTTTAGTTGAAGGATTAAATAGATCAATAAATATGGTAGCTATAAAATTACTAAAAGGTGTTGGATTCAATAAACTTTTTGATGTTGTTGGAAAATTAGATTCAAATCTTAACCCTCCTAGGGATCTAACAGCAGCCTTAGGGTCAGTGTCATCTAGTCCCTTAAACTTAGCCAAAGCATACTCTGTTTTTTCAAATGGAGGTTATGTAGTAGAACCACTAGTGGTTATAGAAGTTAAGGACAAAAATGGAAATACATTGATTAAAAATACTCCTAAAATAACAAAGGTTTTTGATTCAAAGGACATAGCCTTAACTACAAATTTACTTGAAAATTCTGTGGAAAGTGGAACTAGTACAAGGGCAAAGGTTATAACAAAAAGAGGAAAGAGAATTTCCCAAGGGGGAAAAACAGGTACCACTAATGATTCAAGAAGTGTTTGGTATGCTGGAATAACTCCTGAATATGCAACAACTGTTTATTTAGGTTATGATGATAATTCAAAAATGCACAAAAAAACTGGTGGTGGCCTTGCAGCTCCTATCTGGAGAGAATATTATAAAAAAATAATTGATGAGGGGTATTATGCTCCAAGTAAATTTGAATTTATAGATAATTTAGTTCTAAATGGTGAATTATATTATCAAGATTTAGGTGCCCTTTCAGGACTTAGAGAAAGCTCAAAAACAAAAAGAAAATTCTTATTAAAAAATAATAGGATAGAGTTAGAAAAAGAAGACAAATACAATAAAAATATTCAAGATATTTTATATAAGTAGGAGGTTTTTATGGATACATCAAATAGAATTAATAATGTGGAATTTTCTCCAATAAGAAAATTAATTTCCTATGAAGAGGAAGCTCTAAAAAAAGGAAAAACAATTTATCACTTAAATATAGGGCAGCCTGATTTAAAGACTCCTAAAGAATTTTTTCAAAGTATCAGTGATTTTAAAGAGGATACTTTAACCTACGCTCACTCAAGGGGAAGAAAAGAATTAATAGAAGAGATGATAAAATTTTACAAAAAACATTTTCATATTGATTATAAATATGAAGATATTCTTATAACAACTGGTGGAAGTGAAGCTATATTATTTACATTATTAAGTATTTTTGATGAAGGGGATGAAGTATTAGTTTCAGAACCTTACTACGCCAACTACAATAACTTTTTTGATCTTTTAAATATAAAAGTTAATGCCTTTACAGCAGACCCTAAAACAGGATTTCATTTACCTAAAAGAGAGGATATTATATGCAAAATAACTCCTAAGACTAAGGGAATTGTTCTAACTAATCCAGGGAATCCAACTGGAGTAGTATACAGAGAAGAAGAGATGAAATTAATAGGAGAAATTGCCAAGGAATATGGACTATATATTATCAGCGATGAGGTATATAAAGTATTTTCTTATGGAAAAAATAGAGCTATTAGTTTTGGAGAAATAGAAGGATTAGAAGAAAATGTAGTCTTAATAGAATCAATATCTAAAATCTATTCAGCTTGTGGAGCAAGAGTAGGTGCTGTTATAAGTAAAAATGAAAAACTTATGAATGAAATTTACAAATTGTGCCAAGCTAGATTATCTGTATCCACTTTGGATATGGTTGGGGCACAGGGACTATATAGTAAATTATCAGATGATTATTTTAGAAAAAATAGAGAAGAATATGAAAAAAGAAGAGATTTAGTATATAATGGTATATCTAAAATAAGTGGAATTCAAGTGACTAAACCAGAGGGTGCTTTCTATGTTGTGGTAACTTTACCAATTGAAAATGCAGAGGATTTTTGTATCTGGTTATTAACAGATTTTGACTTAAATGGAGAAACTATTATGCTAGCTCCAGCAGAGGGATTCTATTCAAATAAAGAATTAGGTAGAAATAAAATTAGAATTTCCTACTGTATTGAACTAGAAAAATTGGAAAAATCAATTAAAATTTTAGATTTGGGATTAAAAAAATATTTAGAAAAATAATTAACTAAGGTTAATATTATACTTAAATAAAGAACATTGTTATTGAAAAATAACAATGTTTTTTTATTTTTTGCATAACATATATATTTTTTTAATTTGTTGCTTGACTTTCATAAGCATAAATGATACTATTATCCCTATAAATATACAAAATGAATTTCATACAAAAGGAGTATATATTATGTCAATAATTAGAAAAAGGGAATATTTAAGTGTCTTATTATTTTCTTTATTTATTTTAGCAGTTTTATTTTGTCATAAAACTTATAATTCTGGGACTTATTTAATTGTTAAAGATAGAAATAGTGATAAAAAATGGGAATACAAATTAAAAACAAATGAGTTTTCAATAGGGTATAAACATTCAGTAGAAAAAACACAAGCTGAAGAATTGTTTAAGGTTGATAAATCTGGAGACATAATTTTATGGGAAACAGTATATGAAGATTATGGAGTTGGACTTCCATTTCTTCCAGAAGAAGGTCAACTAGAGGTAAGGGATGGAAAATTTATATTAAAAATGAATAGAAGTTTTAAAGAAATTAATATGACTATTTCCCCTATAGCAGAGCATTATCTTAAAATAAATAATAAAAAATATATGCTTAGTAAATTATTAGAAGGACAAGTTAGAAGTATAAATTTAAAAATTAAAATAAAAGGGTGATGCACATGAGAGAAGAGATGATTAAAGAAGAAGAAGTAAAGGTTGACGAACTTATGGCTAAATATGATAAGGGCTCTAGATTTAGAGTTTTATCAGGGGTTCAAGGTAAAATGATAACAGTTCTATTGTTTTGTTTTACAATGTTTCAGTTATACTATGCAATTAGAGGGGGAATAGATGCTATGATTGCAAGATGTATTCATTTATCCTTTGGACTTTCAGCAGTATTCTTTTTATATCCATCCAATGGAAAAATGAGTAGAAAAAAACTGCATTGGTTTGATTGCTTACTTGGAATAACAATTGCAAGTTGTTGTATGTACATAGTTGTTTTTTACAAGGATATAGTAATGAGACAGGGATTAATTAATCATGTGGATATGATTGTTGGAGGAATTGCAATAATCTTAGTTTTAGAAGCAGCTAGACGGGTTATTGGTCTTCCAATGGTTATAATTTCATTAGTATTTATAGTATATGCTTTAATTGGAAGAAGTATTCCAGGATCTTTGGGGCATAGAGGAGTTAGTGTTGAAGGTTTAGTACAACATTTATTTTTTACAACAGAGGGAATATTAGGATTGCCAATTCAAGTATCTTCTACATTTATATTTATGTTTTTATTATTTGGAGCTTATTTGGAAAAAACTGGAATGGGAGAATTCTTTATTCAACTGGCTAATTCAATTTCAGGAGATTCCCCAGGAGGTCCAGCAAAGGTTGCAGTAATATCAAGTGCTTGTATGGGAACTTTATCAGGAAGTTCAGTTGCAAATGTTGTGGGAACAGGAAGTTTTACAATTCCAATGATGAAAAAATTAGGATATAAACCTGAATTTGCAGGGGCAGTTGAAGCAACAGCTTCCACAGGGGGACAATTAATGCCACCAATCATGGGAGCAGCAGCATTCTTATTAGCTGAAATAACAGGATCTCCATATTCAAAGGTTATACTAGCAGCGTTAGTTCCAGCAGCTTTATATTATTTGGGAGTTTTCATTGGAGTTCATTATGAAGCAAAAAAATTAGGATTAAAGGGAATTCCAAAGGATGAAATACCAAAATTATTATTTGTACTAAGACAAAGAGGTCAATTAATTATACCAATATTTGTGGTAATAGCCTTACTTGTAAGTGGATGGTCACCAATATATGCAGCTTTAGGAGCTGTGGTTTCAACTATAATTTGTGCAGCAATAAAAAAGGAAACAAGATTATCATTTGAAGATTTATTAAATGGAATGGTTCAAGGGGCTAAAAGTGCTCTAACAGTAATAGCAGCTTGTGCTTGTGCTGGTATTATTATAGGAGTTGTTACTAAAACAGGGTTAGGATTAAAAATGGGATCAATCTTAGTGGGAATTGCAAAGGGAAATTTAGTTTTAACATTATTTTTTACAATGATAACTTCCCTAGTTCTAGGAATAGGTGTTCCAACAACAGCTAACTATGTAATAACTTCAACAATAGCAGCTCCAGCAATATTAATGATAAAGGATGCATCAGGAGCTCAAGTGGTTCCAATCCTAGCAGCTCATTTATTTGTATTTTATTTTGGAATTATAGCAGATGTAACACCTCCAGTTTGTTTAGCTGCAGTGGCAGCTTCAGGAGTTGCAAAATCAGAGCCTATGAAAACAGGAATGCAAGCAACAAGACTTGCAATAGGAGCTTTCCTAATTCCATATATGTTTGTACTTTCTCCAGAATTAATATTAATAAATCCTGACATAAGTATTATACCAAAATTAATAACAGCAGTGTTAGGAATGATTTGTGTTGCTGTGGGACTTACAGGATATTTTAAAAAGAATATGAATATATTAGAAAGAGTATTTATAGTTGCAGCTGGAATAATGGCATTAAACACAGGGTACGTAAGTGATGGTGTAGCTATTGTAATAATAGGTGTAATTTATTTCTTACAAAGTAAAGGAAGCAAGGATTTACAAAATATAAAAATATTAAAAGGGGGGATTTAATGAAGAAGTTTATTTTATTTTTAGTAATGGCGTTTAACTTAACAGTTTTTGGGACAACTTATGTGAATATAGGAACAGGTGGAACAGCTGGAACCTATTATCCTTTAGGAGGAGCCTTAGCAGAAATATGGAATGCCAATTTAGATGGAGTAAATGCTACTGCTGAGTCAACTGGAGCTTCAGTTGCCAACTCACAAATGTTAGGAAAGGGAGATATTGATGTAGCTATAATTCAAAATGATGTAGCTTATTATGCTGAAAATGGGATAGAGTTATTTAAAACTAAAATAAAAGATATTAGAGGTATGGCAACTTTATACTCAGAACCAATTCAATGTATTACTACAGATTCTAGTATAAAATCAATTAAAGATTTAAAGGGAAAAAGAGTTGCTTTAGGAGCAATAGGAAGTGGAGTAAATGCCAATGCTAAACAAATTTTAGAAGCAGCAGGATTATCTGAAGAAGATATTAAACCTCAATATTTATCTTTCTCTGAAGCAGCTACAGGTTTAAGAGATAGACAAATAGATGCAGCTTTCATAGTTGCTGGAGTACCTACATCAGCAATAGTTGATTTATCAACTCAAAGAGATGTAAAAATAGTAAATATAGACAAGGATATTGCTAAAAAATTAAAAGAAAAATATTCATATTATACAGACTTTGTAATTCCAGGAGGTAGCTACAAAACTCAAAAAGAAGATGTAAATACTTTAACAGTAAAATCTATGTTAATTGTTAGCTCTAAGGTTAAAGATGATATGGTTTATGACATGTTAAAAACAATGTTTGAAAATACTGATAGAATTAAAGCAGCTCATGCAGTTGGAAAATATATAACAAAGGATACAGCATTAGATGGAATGAGTATTAAATTACATCCAGGTGCAAAAAAATATTTTGATGAAATGGGAATAAAATAAAACTTCATTTAACTATTATGGAAATACTGTAAACTAAATTGTTTACAGTATTTTTATTTTATTGAAATTTAGTATTGATTAGGGTATAATTAATGATGTAAATATAAATTATTTAAGAGGTAAAAAATGGAAATCAAAAATTTTGAAATGTCAGAACGATATATATTGGGGATGGTGTTAGCTTTTGTAGGAGGGTTTTTAGATTCCTACACATTTGTTAGTAGGGGACAAGTTTTTGCCAATGCTCAAACTGGTAATATGGTACTTTTAGGAATGGAGCTTTCTAATAAAAACTATCTAAAAGCTGGAAGTTACTTAGCTCCAATATTAGCCTTTGTTTTAGGGGTGTTAATATCTGAATTTGTAAGAACTAATCATTCAAATAAAATGCTTCATTGGAGACAATCTATAGTTCTTTTTGAAATTATAATGTTATCTATAGTAGCTTTTATTCCAATGGGAAATTATAATGTTATAGCAAATGTAATTGTTTCCTTTGTTTGTTCACTGCAGGTGGAAACATTTAGAAAAATGCATGGAAGAAATTATGCAACAACTATGTGTACTGGAAATTTAAGAAGTGGAAGTGAATTGCTATATCATTTTTTCATAACTAAGGATAAATTTTCAGTGGAAATGAGTTTGAAATATTTTGGAATTATTTTAATATTTATTTTAGGAGGAGTTACTGGTTTTGAACTAACAAAAATATATTTGGAAAAAACAATATTTTTAGCTTGTTTTGGATTAAGTATAGTATTTTTCCTAATGTTTTATAAATTAGAGAATCAATAGAAAGGACTAATATGAAAATAATAGATAAAATGAAAGAGGAAAAAGAAAAATATTTTGGAGATGATCTTCCAATTGAAAAGAAATTATATTATACAACTTGTATTCTAGGAATCATTTCTTCCTTTTCAGGATTTTTATCTTCCACATTTGGAGGAAGTTTAAGAATAGGAATTGTTGTGAATTTTTTCATTTTCATTTTTGTTACAGCAATGTGTATATATGGATTTATGGTTAAAAATTCATATAGAGGATCAATTTTTTTATGTTTAGCATTGAACCTTTTCATTTTTCCCCTTATGTTTTTCTTTACAGGGGGCATGAAAAGTGGAGTGGTAATATATTTTGTTCTTGGAACATTTTTAAATGGAATATTACTAAGAGGAGTTACAAGAACTATAGTTTGTAGAGGAATAATTATTTGGTATGCTCTAATTATAAAAATATCCTATGACTATCCTATTTTAGTTTTTAATGTTTCTGATGAATTAAACTTAAGATTTACAATTACAAGTTTTGTAATGACTGCTTTATTTATATATTATACAACTAAGATTTTTGTTAAAAATTATGTGAAAAATCAAAGAATTATAGCTGAATTAAAGGAAAAACTTTAGAAATATTTTTAAAATACAATCTTTTTAAGATTGTATTTTTTGTTAGAGGAGAAAATGTATGGAGAAAAATAGAAAATTTGAATCTAAAGTAGTAAGCACTGCTTGTTTAGCTGGAAAAATATTACTATTAAATGGATCAGAAACAGATCGAGTGGAAAAATCAATTTGTGATATAGTTAATCATTATGGATATATACCTCAAAGTTTTGTTATTTTAACTTGTATAATTGTGTCATTAAAAAATACAGATGGGGAAATTGTTTCTTTAGTTGAAAGAGTTCAAGGAAGAGGAACTAATTTAAGCAAAGTAAATAAGGTTGATCATCTAATAAAAAATATAGATAATTATTCCTTAGATGAAATTGAAGACTTACTAAAAAAAATAGAGGTAGAAAAATCCTATTCATTTTTAGTAAATATTATTGGAAGTTGTTTAGGAGCTAGTTTTTTCACAGTTCTTTTTAATGGGGAAAAAAATGATTTTTTTGTTGGATTTTTAGGGGGAGCAATAATAGCTGGTATTTGTAATATTCAAAAGAAATTTAAAATAGGGTTAGTTTATACAAATATAATATGTGGATTTATAACCTCATTATTTGTAATTATGTGTTTTAATTTTGGAATTATAAATGACATAAAAATTTCTATAATTTCAATACTTATGATAATGGTTCCAGGGGTACCCTTTATAAATTCAATTAGAGATATATTTTCTGGAGATTTAGTAACAGGTTTATCAAGACTTTCAGAGGTTATATTAGTTGGGTGTTCCCTTGCCATAGGCTCAGGAATTGCAGTTAAATTATTAAAATTTTAGGAGGCTGTATGTTAAAAATTGTAATACAAATAATATCAGCTGGAATAGTCACCTTTGGATTTGCACTTCTATTTAATATTCAAGGAAGAAATTTAATTCATACAAGTGTAGCAGGGTGTTTAAGTTGGTTATGTTATTTATCATGTAAAAATTTAGGGTT
Source organism: Fusobacterium sp. IOR10 (assembly GCF_010367435.1). Classification (NCBI taxonomy): domain Bacteria; kingdom Fusobacteriati; phylum Fusobacteriota; class Fusobacteriia; order Fusobacteriales; family Fusobacteriaceae; genus Fusobacterium; species Fusobacterium sp. IOR10. The sequence continues at coordinate 41,985 of NZ_WJWY01000011.1, read as the reverse complement.
TTCAGAGGAAATGTCATATTTTATATCTTCAGTGATAATAGGTCTTTATTCTGAAATAATTGCAATTAAATTAAATGCTCCAAGTAATAATATATTAATAGCAGCTTTAATACCCTTAGCACCAGGAGGAGGAGTATACTATACTATGCAAAATTTAATATATAAAAATTATTTACTTTCATTTGAAAATGGAATAGAGACATTTTTATTAGCAGGGTCAATGGCTCTAGGAGTGGTAACAGCAATAGCTATGATAAGATCATATAAATTTATAAAAAGTTGGAGATTATATGGATAAGAAATATTTTTTAAATTCCATGAAAGAAATGGATGAAAATAAAGTGGTTAAACTTTGGGAAGACATCAAACTTAGTGAAAGCATTGATTATCCTATTCAGACAACTAAGTTTTATCCTCCAGGAATATGGACAAAATTAAATAATATTAATGGAATGACTTTTTTAACCAAGGGACTAACAGGGGAATCAGAAAAAAAAGTCATACTAATAATACCAAAAAATTATTTAGGGGAAATTCCTGATTTTAATTTAGTATATTTCAAAATCAATGGTAAAAATAAGTTTAAAAATCTTTTACATAAAGATTTTCTAGGGACCATAATGAGTTTAGGTATAAGAAGAGAGATATTAGGGGATTTAATAGTGGAAAACAATGTTTCCTATGGGGTTATATTTGAAGAAAATTATAAAATTATAGAGAATATAGATAAAATTTCAAATGTTCCTGTAAAAGTAGAATTTGCAAAGGAAGAGGAAGTTCCAAAGACAAATTTCAAAAAAATAATAATTACAGTTTCTTCCCTAAGATTAGATTCAGTTATTTCAGAAACTATGAATATTTCTAGACAAAGGGCAGCAGATGAAATAGTTAAAGGGAATATAATGTTAAATTATGTAATAAACAAGGAAAAGTCCTTTGAAATTAAAGAGGGGGATATTATCTCAATAAGAAAATTTGGAAAATTTAAACTAGGAAATGAGATTACTATAACTAAAAAAGGGAAAAAAAGAATAAGTTTAAATAAATATATTTAAAAGTTTGAGGTATAAAATAGGGAGAAAATATGACTAAAAGATACACTAAATTAGTATTAATAGCTTTAATACACATGTTTATACTATTCAATTGTTCTTTTGCAAATAAGTATAAAGAAGTAAAGGTTGGATTTTATAATATAGAAAATGAAATGGAAGAGGATTATTATGGTAATAAATCAGGATATAACTATTACTATATTCAGCAAATAAAGAAATATTCAAATTTTAAATATAATTACATCCATGGAACATGGAATGAATGTGAAGATAATTTATCCAAAGGGAAAATAGACATAATAGCTGGGATGATAAAAACTAAAGAAAGGGAAAAAAAATTTAAATTTTCAAAATATAGTATAGGAATGTTAGAAGGAGTTATGGTTGTATGCTCAGATAATAAATTAAATTTATCCAAGTACAATTTTACAAGTTCTAAAAAAGTAGGTGCTATTAAAGGGGAATTTTTAGGTGAGGAATACGCAAGAATATCAAAATTAAATAACTATAAAAATCAGATAATTTATTATGATACATATAAAGAATTGTGGGAAAATTTTTATATGGAAAAAATAGATATGGCCCTGTCATATACATCTTCAATTGCTTCTATGAAAGGAAGAAATATTAAAATAGTAGATTATTTTGATCCACAATTTACATATATTGCTGTTAAAAAGGGAGATGAAAAGTTATTAAATGACATTAATGAATCTATTAAAACAATGAAAAAGTATAATAAGGATGTTATCAAAAAATATAAGTATACTACATCTAAAAGAAATAATAAAATGTCATTGTTTTTTAATCAAGAAGAAAGGGATAAATTAAAAAATTTAACTAAAATAACATTTATATCTCCAAGTGGAAGAGGGTATTTTGCCTATAAAAAAAATGGAAAAAATAGGGGAATAGATTATGATTTAGCTAAATTAATTTGTGATAAATTAAATGTTGAACTTGATTATAAAGTTGTGGATAATTATTTAAATGCTCAAGAAATTAAAAAATTAGGGGAAAATGTTGTAATCTGCGGAAATTACTTTGACATGAATTGGGCAGAAAAAAATGATTTAAATTTAACATCTGAATATCTAGAAAGAAAATATTATAAAATAAGAAATAGTAATAAACCAATTTATTCTAAGGATAAGTTAAAGGTTGCAGTTGTTAAGAATAGTAATTTTACAAATTCCTATGTGAAGAAAAATTTTAGACCATCTAGTATATGTTATTATGACAGTATAGAAGAGTGTTTAGAAGCAGTTTACTCAGAGGAATGTGACATAACCTTCTGTGATCATTTAGTTGGAAATTTTTATTTTAATAACTATAAATATAATAAGCTATTTAAAGAATATATTTCTTTTGAAAATATGTCTTCCTTTGTTTTAAATGAAAGTTCTCCTATATTTAATTCGGTAATTAATAAGACAATTTCTTCCATAAAGGAAAAAGACATTATTCAAATTGTTTCTGATAATTTAGATTATAAGCCTAAAAATAGTCACATATTAAATTGGATTTATTTAAATTCAATTGAATCTTTTATAATTGGAATAATTTTAATATTTAGTATATTACATTTTATTTATTATTTCAGAATAAACAGGAAAGATAAATTAATAAAAAAAGTTACAGCTTTATCTAAAAAAGATTCAATGACGAAATTATACAATAGAGAAACCTTTGAAAAGGTAGTAACTAAATTGTTAGATACTAGAAATCCATATGAAATGTCAGCTTTTATAATGGTGGATATAGATTCCTTTAAATCTATAAACGATACCTATGGACATTTTATAGGTGACAAAGTTATAATTAAAGTGACAAGTTTATTGAAAAAATCCTTCAAAAATTCAGATATTTTAGGAAGAATGGGAGGAGATGAATTTGCTGTATTCATATATAATCTTGATAGAGAAAATTATGTGAATTCTAAAATTGAAAGATTAATTGTTGATATTAACAACTGTATGATGGAAGAAAAAGATGAAAAAAATAAAATGATAGTTAAATGTTCCTTTGGTATTACTTTTATTAAAGAGGAGAAAAAAACTTTTGAAAGAATGTATAAGGAAGCAGATGACGCTTTATACAAAGCAAAATCAGAGGGAAAAAATAAATATACAGTTTACAATGGAAAGGATGCTTAAATAAAAAATAGAAAAGGGTGATTTCAAATACATTGAAATCACCCTTTTAATTTATAGAAATTTTTTACATATTTTTAGCTTTGTTTTTACAAACTTCCATAGCTTGAATTATTGAGTTTCTAAATCCACATTTTTCAAGTTCTTTAACAGCGTCAATGGTAGTTCCCCCTGGAGAGCACACCATATCCTTTAATATTCCTGGATGTAGGTTAGTTTCAAGAACCATTTTAGCACTACCTAATACAGATTGAGCTGCAAATTTATAGGCAGAATCTCTACTCATTCCCCCAGCCACAGCAGCGTCAGCCATAGCTTCAATTAATATGAAAACATAAGCAGGTGAAGAACCACTTGTGGCAACAACAGTACTCATAATATTTTCATTAACTACTTCAACCTTTCCAAAGCTATTAAAAATTTCAAAAACATAGTCCAAATCTTCCTTTGTTATATTTGAATTAGGAACTATAGCACTCATTCCTTCTCCAACAAAGGCAGGAGTATTTGGCATTGATCTAACTATTTTAAGCTCTTTATTAAACATTTTTCCTAAATCTTCAAGGGAAAGATTAGGAGCAAGGGTTATAATAATAGTTTCTTCTTTTATAACATCTTTAATTTCATCAATTAATATTTTATAAATATTTGGTTTAACAGAAAGTATTAAAATATCAACATTTTTAGCAAGGTCCACATTGGAAGTTTCACCTTTTATGTTAAATTTATTAGAAACATCTTGTAATTTAGCAGTATCCTTGTCTGAAACCAAAATATTTTCACTAGAAACTATTTTAGAAGAAATGATTCCTTTAATCATTGCTTGCCCCATATTTCCTGTACCTATAAATCCTATTTTTCTACTCATAATTAAGACCTCTTTTTAAATAATATTTTCTTAATCATACCAAATATTATTTGTTTAGTCAATGAAAGGAGAAAAAGAATTAATAGTATATTTTGACTTTTAAAATCTCTTAGGGTAAAATAATATGGACAAATTTATATTACAAGGAGCAATATTTATGATTAGGATAAAGGGATTAAATTGTCAACTGGGAGGAAAAGAAATATTTAAAAATTTTAATTTGGAAATTAAAGCAGGGGAGAAGATAGTTTTAAATGCTGTATCTGGTAAAGGGAAGACTACCTTGTTTAATATTTTATTAGGTTTTCAAAAGGCTCAAGGGGAAATATATATTGATAGATGTAAATTAAATAAGTACACTATTTTAGATATTAGAAAAAAAATTTCCTATGTAAGCCAAGATATTGATTTTCAAAATAAAAATGTGAAAGAGTTAATAATAGAAATTATTAACTATAATTTAAATAAAAATAAAGTTTATTATGATGAGATACTAAAATATTTGGAAGATTTTAATATTTTAGATGCTCTCTACAAAAATGTAAGGGAGCTTTCTGGAGGGGAAAGACAAAGATTGGGCTTTGCTATTTGTATGGGATTAAATCGTGAAATATGGCTTTTAGATGAGGTTACAGCCTCTTTGGATATGGAAATGAAACTAAAGGTGAAAGACTATATTTTAAATAGCAATGCAACAGTTTTAATTATTTCCCACGATGATATTTGGGATTTTAAGGAGGTGAAGTGGTAATGGATATTTCTTATTACTCTCTATTTTTAACATTAATTTTACTACTTCCAGGAATATTTTTAGAAAAATATTTTAAGTTGGGAATTTTAAAATCCTCAACAATTTCAATTTTAAGAATGTTCATTCAACTTAGTTTAGTGGGGTTATACTTGCAGTATATTTTTATTTATAATAATCCATTTGTAAACGGAATATATTTATGCATTATGATAATTGCAGCAACATTTACAACAATAAAATCCATTAAAGTGAAAATGAAAGCTTTTTTAGTTATTTTTTTCCCAATGTTTTTTTTAATATTTGGATTTTCATTATTTTTTAATATAATTATATTGAAAGTTGGATTTTTTGAAGCAAAATATTTAATTCCCATATCTGGAATGGTTCTTGGTAATTGCTTAAATACATCAATAATATCCATGACTTCATTTTTATCTATTTTCAAAAATAGAAAGAAAGAGTATTTATATACTTTGAGTTTAGGAGCTAGTAAATTAGAAGCTTTGAAACCATATATGGCAGAGAGTATAAATTTAAGTTTAAGGCCAGCAATAGCTACAATGGCAACACTTGGAATAGTTAAACTTCCAGGAATGATGACAGGTCAAATTTTAGCAGGGAATCTACCTATGATAGCTATAAAATATCAAATTGCAGTTATGATACTTATATTTGGGGCACAGATGTACAATGCTTTTTTCATATTAATACTAGCTTCTAGGTTTTTCTTTGATGATTATATGCTACCAAGGGAAAATATGTTAAAATAAAGATAATAACAATTTAAAGGTAGGACAAATGATAAGAAGTAGATCCATACAAATAATAAATTTACTACTAGAAAAAAAAGAGCCAATTTCATTGAAATATTTATCCAAATATTTCTCCCTTAGTGAAAGAAGTATTAGATATGAAATAGAAAAAAACAATATATTGGAAATATTAAAGGGAGAATGTGTGGTTAGTGACTACAATGCCCTTGAGAATTTTTTAAAAACAGTGGAAAAATACATTCCATCCTATGAAGAAAGGGAACTTTATATAATGCTAAAAATATCCTTTGAAAGATATATTAATCAAAGGGATATTGCAAATGAACTTGATTTAAGTAAAAGCACTATAAAAGTTCATCTAAGGGAAATAAGAAAAAAATTAATAGACTATAATTTAAAGTTAGAGTTACTTCCTAAAAAAGGCCTTGAAATAATAGGGGAAGAGGAACAAATAAGACAGTTAGCCCTGAAAACATTGGTTTTTTCAGAGAAACTAGAAAGTAAATTTCTAAGGGATGTTATTGAAAAATACATAGGAGATATTGATGTAAAGGGAATAAAAATTTTTATAAATTACTGTCAAAAATTAATGGATAGGATAATTTCTGATGAAGCTTACATTATAATATTAAAATATATAAAATTAATGATTTACTTTAATAAAAACAAATGGGAAATTAAAAACATAAAAAACAGTAAATTTTTAGAAGATACCTTTGAATATAAATGTATTAAAAAATCAAAGGCTTTAATTGAAGGCTATTATGAAATAGAGGTTTTAAAGGAAGAATACCTAAAGATTACAGATTATTTTTTAGGGAGCCATACATACAATATTAATTATTCCTATTATGAAAACTGGGTTGAAATAGAAATAACAGTAAGAAGATTAATTAATTTAGTTAATGAAAAACTTGATGTGGATATTTCAAGGGATGAAACATTATTTTTAGAATTAGTTAATCATATAAAACCAACAATATATAGAATAAAAAATAAAATAATTTTAGATAATTCAATATATAAAGAGGTAATAGAAAGTTATCCTAAATTATTTGAAAATGTAAAAGAATCAGTTGGAAATTTGGAAAAATTCATAGATGAAAAATTTACAGATGATGAAATAGCCTTTTTAACAGTTCATTTTAAGTTAGCTATGGATAGAAATATAAAGAAAAAAAGAGAAAAATTAAAAGTTCTATTAGTTTGTGCCTCAGGATATGGAAGCTCAAAATTATTAGCTCAGCAATTAAAAGATAGGTATAGAATTAAAATAGTAGACACCATCCCTAGATATTTATTTGAAAAAAAGATAGAAAAGGAAGAAGTGGATTTAATACTTACAACAGTTTCCATAGATAATTACACAGGGGATAAAAAAATACTTAAGGTTAATTCTATTTTAACTAAGGAGGATATGAAAAAACTAGATGAATTTCCTGTTCAAAAGGACAATAAGAAAATTGTGTTTTCAGAACTTCTAGGGGTTTTAGAGGAAAATAGTGATATAGAAATAAATGAGAAACTTATTGAAAGTTTAAGGGCTTTCTTAGATAATAAATTGATAGATGATATTTTTCAAAAAAAACTTACAAAATTAGACTTTATTAATGAAAATATGATTAAAGTTTCAGGAAATGCTAAAAACTGGAAGGATGCAATAAGGGAAGCGGGAAATATTTTACTAGATTCAAATTGTATAAAAAAAGATTATATACAAGGGATGATAGAAGTTGTGGAAGAATATGGAGACTATATAATGCTTGTACCAGGGGTACTTTTCCCCCATGCTCAAAGTACAGGAAATGTTAATAAAACAGGTTTTGCCCTTGTGAGATATGACAATGAAATAGAATTTTTAAATAATAAAAAAATAAATTTTGTAATTGCTTTTTGTTCCAAGGATAAAAAGGAACATTTGAATATTTTAAATAAAATTATAACTGAATTTGAAGAGAGGGACTTGAAAAATAAAATAAAAAATACAAATAATTCTAAAAAGATTTTAGAATATTTTAAAGGGGATTAATATCCTCTTTTTTTTTTGAAAAAAATACTATCTTTTAGGAAAGTTCAAAAGAAGCTATAATATATTTAGAATAAGAGGATAGGAGATGGATACAATGTTAGAAAAAGAGCTAGAAGGAAAGATAGTTATTGTTGACCAGGTAAAAGACTGGAAAGAAACAATAAAAGAAGTAGCCAAACCGCTATTGGAAAGGGGGGATATAGAAAATTCCTATGTGGAAGCAATTTTTAGTAAAATTGAAAAAATGGGAAATTATATTATCATAGAACCTAAAATAGCCATGCCCCATGCAAGACCAGAAGATGGAGTAAATAAAACATGCATCTCTTTACTTAAGGTAAATGAAGGAGTTTTATTTGAAGGGGAAGATGAAAAGGTTTACTTAATATTTATGTTAGCAGCAAAGGACAATAATTCTCACATTGATATATTAAAAGGTTTAATGGATATAATTGATGATGAGGAACGTATTGAAAAATTAATTTTAGCTAAATCTATTGAAGAAACAAAAAAATTACTTAAATAAAGGAGAGATAAATGATAAAAATAGTTACTGTATGTGGAAATGGAATTGGAAGTAGTCTTATGTGTGCAATGAAAATTGAAGAAATTTGCAAAGAAGAGGGAATTGAAGCAGATGTAACTTCATCTGATTTTAATTCAGTTGCAGGAAAACAAGTGGATCTAATAGTTACAATAAAACAACTAGCAGAACAATTAAAGAATTATAATGTAGCTGAAATAAGAAGTTATACTAATAAAAGAAAAATAAAAGAAGATGTATTAGACAAAATTAAAGAATTAGTAAAATAAAATAGGAGGGAAATTATGAATTTACTTAGAATTATTGGAAATGATATTTTAACAAGTCCAGCATTTTTATTGGGAATAATATCATTAATAGGTTTAGTTGCCTTGAAAAAACCTTTTAATAAACTTATTACAGGAACATTAAAACCTATAATTGGTTATATTATGTTAGGTGCTGGTGCTGGGGTTATAGTAAAAAATCTTGATCCCCTTGGAAAAATGATTGAACATGGATTTAACATAACAGGGGTAGTTCCAAATAATGAAGCAATAACTTCCATTGCTCAAGATATTTTAGGAAAAGAAACAATGTTTATACTTTTGGCAGGATTAATAATAAATGTTTTAATTGCAAGATTTACAAAATATAAATATATATTTTTAACAGGACATCACAGCTTTTTTATGGCATGTATGTTGTCAGCAGTATTATCAACTTCAGGATTAAAAGGTGGAAGTTTAGTATTGGCTGGTGGATTTTTACTAGGAGCATGGTCAGCAATATCCCCTGCAATTGGTCAAAAATATACTGATTTAGTTACAGATGATGATGGTATAGCCATGGGACATTTTGGATCATTAGGTTATTATATTTCAGCTTGGATTGGAAGTAAAATAGGAAATAAAGAAAAAAGTACTGAACATATTGAAATTCCAGAAAAATATAATTTCTTAAGAGATTCTACAATTTCAACAGCTATTACAATGATTGTATTTTATTTAATTGCTGCTATAGTTGCAGGACCTAAATATGTTTCACAATTATCAGGGGGAACAAACTATATTGTTTATTCATTAACTGCAGCTTTAAGTTTTGCAGTTGGGGTAACAATAGTTTATAACGGTGTAAGAATGATATTATCAGAACTTATTCCAGCATTTCAAGGTGTATCCCAAAGAATTATTCCTAAAGCAATACCAGCAGTTGACTGTGCAGTATTTTTCACATACGCACCAAATGCAGTATTAATAGGATTCATATCTTCATTTATTGGAGGTATTATAGGAATGTTTATTTTAGGTGGAATAGGAGCAGTATTAATTATTCCAGGTCTTGTACCACATTTCTTCTGTGGAGCTACAGCAGGTATTTATGGTAATGCAACAGGAGGTAAAAGGGGAGCAGTTGTTGGAGCATTTGTTAATGGATTATTCTTATCATTTTTACCAGCATTATTGTTACCAGTACTAGGAAATTTAGGATTCCAAAATACAACATTTGGAGATTTTGATTTTGGAGTAATAGGAATCATCATAGGAAACTTAATTAATAAATTTGGTAATACAGGTATTATTTCAATAATTGCAGTATTCTTAATTGTTTTAATTGTACCAAACTTTATAAAAACAAAGACACATGTTATAAATGCTAAGGACGAATATTAAAAAGAAGGAAGATATCTATGAATAAAATACTTTGTGTTGGACATTCAGCTTTTGATATTACTTATTTATTGAAGAAATTTCCAGTGGAAAATAAAAAATATCAAGCAGAGGAAAGAACTATGGTTAGTGGGGGACCTGCAGGAAATGCAGCATATTTACTTGGAAAATATGGAGAAAAAGTATCCTATATAACTGTTCTAGGTGATGATTCTTATGGAAATGAAATTATAAAGGATTTAAAAAATGTAGGGGTTGATACTAAAAATATAGTAATGGATAAAAAGTATATAACCCCTTGCAGTTTAATAATTGCAAATGGAAGTACAGGGTCAAGAACTATTATAAACTATAGGGAAGAAAAGGAAATTTTTGATTTAAAGGTTAATTATAAAACTTCTCCTAAAATAATTCTTTATGATGGTCATGAATTACAAATAGCCCTTACTGTAAATAAATTGTTTCCATCAGCTATTTCTGTTTTAGATGCAGGAAGTTATAAAGAAGGTACTTTAGTATTGGGAAAACTAGTTGATTATTTCATTTGTTCTGAAGATTTTGCAATGGAATACTGTAAGATAAATAAGATAGAAGAAAAAGATTTTGATTATGTTTTGGAAAAATTAAAAGAATTAAATAAAAACACAATAATAGTTACCCTTGGTGAAAGGGGAGCTATTATGAAAAAAGAAGACAAGATAATTAAATATGAAGCTTTTAAAGCTTCTGCAATTGATACAACAGGTGCTGGGGACATATTCCATGGAGCCTTTGTCTATGGACTTAGCAATGGGTTTTCCATAGATGAAAACATTAGATTTGCATCAGCATGTTCAGCTCTTTCAGTTGAAAAATTAGGTGGAAGAAATTCAATTCCACACTTAGAAGAAGTTTATAAAAAATTAAAAGAAAAATAAAAAAGAGCTATGCTCTTTTTTTTTTAGAAAAAATAACAGGATTAAAATTAAAGTGATATAATAATATTATATACTTAATAAAGGGGGTAGAGAATGTTTAATATTATTAATTTGCATACAGTTGATCCTATTTTAATGTTTACTATTTTCATGGGAATTGTTTTAGTTGCTCCAATATTAGCAATTAAAACTAAAATCCCGTCAATAATTTACTTGTTAATAGGTGGAATGGTAGTTGGACCATATGGACTAGATATAGTTTCTAGAACTTTAAAAATAGAACTTTTAGGGGCAATAGGTCTCCTGTACATAATGTTTGAAGCAGGGCTGGAAATAAATTTACATGAGGTAAATAAAAATAAATCCTATAGTTTGATTTTTGGTCTATTAACATTTGCTATTCCTATGTTTTTAGGATTTTTAGGGGGAGTATATATATTGAAAATGAGTGCACTAAGCTCTCTTTTGTTAGCTAGTTTATTTTCTTCCCATACATTGATAACCTATCCAATTGTTAGTAGGTTTGGATTAAATAAAAGAAAAGGTGTAACTGCAGCAATTGGAGGAACAATTATAACTGATATTTTAGCCCTAGTGGTTTTAGTAATTGTAATTGCAGTGTATCAAGGAAATTCAACATTTTTATTTTGGGGGAAATTCATAGGTTTAACAACAATATATGTTATATTTTCAGCAAAGTATATACCTAAAATAGCAAAATATTTTTTTATTAAGTACGCTAAGGGAAATGGAAGTGAAGAATATGTTTTTATAATAACAATTACCTTTATACTAGCTCAAATTTCTCATATGATAGGATTAGAACCTATAATAGGAGCATTTTTATCAGGACTAGTGCTAAATAGTCTTATCCCAGAAAGAAGTATTCTAATGGCCAGGGTAAAGTTTATAGGGGAAACTTTATTTATACCATTTTTTCTAATTTCAGTTGGGATGTTAATAGATGTAAGCCAGTTTATAAAAAATAGGGAAACTATGAAAGTAGCAATATTTATGATTGTTATAGGGGTTTTATCTAAACTTATTGCAGCTTTTATTTTTGGGAAAATTATAAAATTAAAGAGCATAGAAAATATTTTAATTTTTTCCATGACTGTAAACCAAGCAGCAGCAACTTTAGCAGCAGTTACAGTTGGATATAATATTGGAATTTTAAATAAATATATTTTAGCAGGAACAATAACAATGATAATGATCACTTGTTTTGTGGGAACTTTTTTCACTGAGTATTCAGCTAGAAAAATGGCCTTTTCAGAGGATAAAGAGGAGGGGAGAATTTCTTCCCATAGAATTTTAGTTCCAGTTAATAGGGATATAAATTTGGAAAATTTAATGGAGTTTAGTTTTCTATTTCAAAACTTAAAAAAGAATGATCCAATATATTTTCTAAAAATAGTATTAAAAGAAAATGATAGTAATGAAGAAATTATAGAAAGTGAAAAATTATTAGAAAAAGTTGTGAAAAGGGGTAAGGAATTAAAAAGAGAAATAATTCCTTTAATAAGAATAAAAAGAGATATTTCCAATGGAATAGTAGAAACAGTTAAAGAAAACAGAATTTCAAAAGTGATGTTTACTTGGGACAGAAAACATCCTGAGGAAAATGTAGTATTTGGAGATGTGATAGATAAGTATACTAGGGAAAGTACATCCCTTATATATATCTTAAAGCTAGAACATAAGTTAGGGATAGCCTCTAAAACATATATTTTAATACCTAAATTAATAACTAAACATATTGGATTTTTAAAGATACTTGAAAGCACTTTGAAAAATTTAAGAGAATTAAATACTAAAATTGTTTTTATTTGTAAGGATGAAACTAAGGAAAATTTAGATAAGGTTATTAAAAATAGTAAGGATTATACTTTCTTAACTGTTAATAAATGGGAAATTCTAGATGAATTTGTTGAAAATTTAATTAAATCTGGAGACTTAATCATTTTCTTCCTAGGAAGAGAAGGGGAAAGTATATGGTGTAATTCCCAAGATAAATCTGCTAAAAGCTTAATAGAGGATTTAGAAAGTAATTTTGTTGGAATATATTTATCTTGTAGTGATGGTAATAACTCTTACTGTGACTTTAAAATTTAACAAAATTAAAGCAATTAAAAAACAATTTTATGGGATCAGAAAATTTGATAATTTAAGTAATTTACTTATGCTAAGAATTTTTTGATTCCTACACAGTTGTCAAAGAGCTAAAAAATTAAACTTTTTCTACTTAATTGATGTCTGAGTAAGTATAAGAGAATAAAGATTAAAAAAAATTAATTTTTTTTATTTACAGAGTTACAATCCTATAATAGACAAAAAAATAATTAAGGAGATGTTTAGATGAAAAAAATATTGATAGTATTAGCTGTTCTTTCAATGGTAGCATGTAATAATAAAACTAAAGAAGAAAATCCTCCTGCAACTTCACAAGAAGTTATTAGAGAAGAGTCTCCTAAAACTCAAGAGAAAGCATCAGAGATAAAAGATGCAACTTTAGAGAAAGCATCAGAGATAAAGGATGCAACTTCAAAGAAAGCATCAGAGATAAAAGATGCATCATTCTAAAAACTTTGTGATGGAAAATTATATATTATACTCCGTTCAATGTATAAAATAGAATGGATTAATAATTTAATCCTTAAAAAGATGATTCCTATATATATAGGAATCATCTTTTTTCGTAGTGTATTAAGGATATCTAATAGGAGGAAAGTATTGTGATAATTTAAGTAATTTACTTATGCTAAGAATTTCTTAATCCCCATATAGTTGACAAAGAGATTTTATTATAATTAATCTAAATCTTCAACAATTGTTTTTATCCATATACAAAAATCTTTTTCAACCTTTTTAGCAATTTCCATAACAGATTGATGAGAATGAGGCTTAGTTGCAATACCAGTTGCCATATTTGTAATACAAGAGATTCCTAAAATTTCCATGCCTAAATATTTAGCAACAATAGCTTCAGGTACAGTGGACATTCCAACAGCATCTCCTCCCATTAATGAGAAAGCTTTAATTTCACTAGCAGTTTCATATGATGGTCCAGTAGTTCCAAGGTAAACCCCTTCACTGTATTTAATATTTAAGTTTTTAGCTTTTTCTTTAGCAATGTTAATAAAATTCTTTGAATAAATTTCAGTCATATCTGGAAATCTACTTCCAAATCTATCGTCATTTTTTCCAATTAAAGGGTTAGTTCCAAAAAAATTAATATGATCTTTAATTATCATTAAAGTTCCATCTTGAAAACTTGTATTTATCCCCCCTGCAGCATTACTTAAAATTAATTTTTCTATTCCAAACATTCTCATAACATAAATTGGATAAGTAACTTCTTTCATAGGATATCCCTCATAAAAATGAATTCTTCCTTTCATAGCCATAACTTCAGTATCTCCAATTTTTCCAAAAATTAGTTTCCCATCGTGACCTTTAACAGTTGAAATAGGGAAATTAGGAATATCCTTGTAATCTATTTCAATATAATCTGTAATTTCATTTGCTAAGCTTCCAAGTCCACTTCCAAGAATAATTCCAACTTTGGGCTCATAATTAGTTTTAGATTTTATAAATTTTATACTTTCTAATATTTTTTCATACATAGAGTTCTCCTTTTTGAATAAATAGTTCTATTAATATAATAGTGGGTTCTCTAGATAAAGTCAACCCTGTCAATGGAAATTATCATATAAAAAAAGAATGATTTAAGAAAGCATTGAAATAGAAGGAATTGAGAAGGTTGCCTACACAATATATAGTATTTAAGTTGAAAGGTAGCACAATATATAGTATAATTTTCTTGCGAGGCAAATAATTACATTTATTTAAAAGGAGACGAGGAGTATGATTCAAACAATAAGGAAACGTAATGGGGATTTAGTTTCATTTTGTAGTGATAAAATAACAAGAGCAATATTTAAAGCAGCAACTGCAGTTGGTGGAAACGACTGGGAGAAATCTGAAAAATTGTCTTCAGATGTAACAAATATGCTTTTTGAAAAATATAAAAACACAGTTGATGTGGAATATGTTCAAGATACAGTGGAAAAAGTTTTAATAGAAGCAGGGCATGCAAAAACAGCCAAGGCCTATATTTTATATAGAGAAAAACGTCGTAGTGCAAGGGAAAAGAACGCTTTAGTAGGTGCAACAATAGATTTGTTTTCAAAATATTTAGATGACGGAGATTGGAGGATAAAAGAAAATGCCAACACTCAAAAGTCAATAAATGGAATGAATAATTATATTAGAGAAAATTTTACCAAAAGATATTGGTTACATGAAATTTATCCTAAAGAAGTTAGAGATGCTCATTTATCAGGGGACTTACATTTACATGATTTAGGATTCTTTGGTCCCTATTGTGCAGGTTGGGATTTAAGACAACTTCTTGTACAAGGTTTTGGAGGAGTGGAAGGAAAGATTGAATCAAGCCCAGCTAAACATTTTCGTAGTTTTCTAGGACAGATTGTTAATTCAACTTTTACAACTCAAGGGGAAACTGCAGGAGCTCAAGCGTGGAGTAGTTTTGACACTTACTGTGCTCCATTTATAAGATATGACAAACTTGATTATAAGGGAGTTAAGCAAGCTCTACAAGAGTTTATATTTAATTTAAATGTACCTACAAGAGTTGGATTTCAATGTCCATTTTCAAATTTAACATTTGATTTAAAGGCTCCATCAACATTAAAGGATCAACCAGTTATTATTGGTGGAAAATTAATGAAAGAAACATATGGAGAATTTCAAGGGGAAATGGATATATTAAATCAAGCTTTTTGTGAAGTAATGGAAGAGGGAGACAGAAAGGGAAGAGTATTTACTTTTCCAATTCCAACTATAAATATAACAAAGGATTTTGATTGGAACAGTAAGGTTACTGATAAAGTTATGGAAATAGCTTGTAAGTATGGAATTCCTTATTTTTCAAATTATGTAAATTCAGATTTATCTCCAGAGGATGCCCTTTCAATGTGTTGTCGTTTAAGACTAGACACAAAGGAACTTCGTAAAAGAGGTGGAGGATTATTTGGTTCAAATCCTTTAACAGGATCAATAGGAGTTGTAACTATAAACCTTCCTAGAATTGGATATTTATCCTCTACAGTGGAAGAATTCAAAGATAGATTGAAAAAATTCATGGATATAGCAAAGGAAAGTCTTGAAATTAAACGTAAAACTGTTGAAAAACAAACTGTTCATGGAATGTATCCTTATTCAGAAAATTATTTAAAGGAAGTACATGAAAGAACTGGGGAATATTGGTTCAATCATTTTAATACAATAGGTCTTATAGGAATGAATGAAGCATGTTTAAATTTCCTAGGAGAAAATAAAGATATTACAAGTAAAGAGGGACAGGAATTTTCTTTGGAAATTTTAGATTACATGAGAGAAGTAATAGCTAAATACCAAGAAGAAACAGGACATGTGTATAATTTAGAGGCAACTCCAGCTGAGGGAACAAGCTATAATTTAGCTGCTAAGGATAAAAAAAGATATAGGGATATAATTACTGCAGGGGATGAAGTTTTTTATTATACAAACTCTTCTCAACTTCCTGTAGGTTACACTGACGATATATTTGAAACTTTAGATTTGCAAGATGAATTACAATGTAAATATACAGGGGGAACAGTTTTACATCTATATTTAGGTGAACAAATTAAAGATATAGAAATAGCTAAAACTTTATTGAAAAAATCTTTTACAAATTATAAATTACCATATTTATCTTTAACTCCCACATTTTCAATTTGTCCAGAACATGGATATATAACAGGGGAAGTTGAAATATGTCCACAGTGTGGAAAAGAAACTGAAGTGTGGACAAGGGTTGTAGGTTATCTTCGTCCAGTTAAGAATTTTAATAAGGGTAAAACACAAGAATACTCAGAGAGAGTAAAATATGTGATAAAAAATTAAAGAGAGGTTCGTTCTATGAAATTTGGTGGAATACAGAGGACTAGTACAATAGATTTTCCTAAAAAATTAAGTTGTGTAGTTTTTACATTAGGTTGCGATTTAGATTGTTTTTACTGTCATAATAGGGAACTTATAGAAAATGGTGAAGAAATATCACAAAAGGATATAAAATTATTTTTAGAAAAAAGAAAGGGTTTATTGGAAGGGGTTGTAGTAAGTGGTGGAGAAGCTACTTTACAAAAAGACTTACTTGGCTTTTTTAAATATCTAAAAAAATTAGGTTATGCAACTAAATTAGATAGTAATGGACAAAATATTGAAATTATAAAAAAACTTGTGGAATCAAAGGTTGTTGATTACTTTGCTATAGATTTAAAAGCTACAGAAGATAAGTATATAAATGTTTGTGGTAAAAATGCAAATTATAAAAAAACATCAGAAACTATAAATTATCTTTTGGAAAATAATTGTGATTTTGAAGTAAGAACAACTTTATATCCAGGGATAACAAAAAATGATTTGGTTTCAATTGCCAAGAACTTTGGTACATTACCTCTTTGGAGATTTAATTATTTTCATATGCCTGAAACATTTAAAAAGGAAGATTTAAAAAGACTGAGAGGAAAAGCTTTAATAAAATATGATATGATAAAGATAAAAAAAGATTTAATTGAATTTCAGAAGAATATAGAAATATAAATAAGGAAGATTAGTTTAGTAATAAACTAATCTTTTTTTATAATATATTTAAAAAACTATAAATTAATGCTATAATATATTGTAATAGGATATTTGTTATTAAATTAGTACAAAAAGGTTTGTTTAAGTAGCTATTATTTTTTCTTGATTGGGGGGAAGCCATGAGCAATGATACATTAAGTCAAATATTTTTTGGAGTTTCCATAGGAGCTGTATTAGGAGCATGCTATGTATATTTTAAAAATAAATAATAAAAAAAATCCTTCAAAATTTGAAGGATTTTTTATTTTTATTTTATTTTATAATTTTGCAATCCATAAACCATGAATATTACAATATTCATATGCTGAAATAACTTTTTCATCTTTAGCTAGTTTAAAGTTTGCAATTGGTTCGTCACCAGGTTTGAAAGAATGGAATTGTCCACCATTTGAAGTTTCAAGATAGATCCAAACAATATAATGACTTTCAATCATTGGGTGAAGAGTAGATCCAACAGTTACTTTAACATCTTCTCCATTAACTTCAATTAAAGGAACATGTTTTTCCCCAGCAGCATCAGCAGTTTTAGGAACAAGTTCTTTCATAGCTTCTCCACAACAAAAAACTGGAATTCCTGAATCATGAAATTTTTTAACAATGTTACCACAGTGACTACAAACATAAAATTTAGTTTCTAACATATTAATTCCCCCTATTTTTATAAATAATGTGTAAAATTATGAATCTCTATTTAAAGTTTATAACATTTATTCAAATAAATCAACTAGGGACATAAAATTTTTTTAATATCCTTCTTTTTCCCCATTACTGTAACTGTTGTGTCCTTTTGGAAAATAGTTTTAGCAGTAACTTCAGATGGTTTATTATCAGATAATGTTATTGTAAGTATAAGGAGATTATACTTGTTTTTAATATCCATTTCAGCTAAGGTTTTATTTGAAAGTTCCAAAGGAACTTCATTTAAAAAAACTTGAGCAATTACATTTGTTCCAAAATTTTCAATAACCATTACTGAATTAATGTTTTCCTTGGCAATAAAGTAACGATAAATTTTTTCTGACAATTTATTAAATATAAATTTCACTAAAAAGAATTTTCTAACAAAGTAAAATGTTATAAGTAAAGCTATAAGTACAAATACTTCTACCAAGGAAAAACTATTGTCCTTAAGGTTGTAAGCTACAATCATACTTATGATTCCAGAAACAATTGTTGCAGTGAAAGTATAACCAAATATCATAATTATTTTAGCTAAACTTCTTCTTTTTTTACTCTTTAAAATAAGCTCACTTTCAGATGTTGTAAAACCAGAATTAGTTAAAAGAGAAATAACTTGAAATCTAGCTTTATCTTCACTCATTCCAGTTAATCTAAACATTACTGTAAATATATCAGAAAGAAGAATATCTAGTACAATTAAAAAGAAAAATAATATAACTATTATATTTATAAGATTACCCCCTATTTTTTATGAGTTAAAACAAAATCAGCAACAGATTTTGCCACTACTTTGACTACTCTCTCATCAAAGGCATCAGGGATAATATAGTCATTTCTTAAATCTTTTTCATCAATAACAGCAGCTATTCCCTTAGCAGCAGCTATTTTCATTTCATCAGTTATTTGTTCTGCCCTTGAATCTAAAGCTCCTCTAAAAATACCAGGGAAGGCAAGAATGTTATTTATTTGATTAGGATAGTCAGAACGTCCTGTACCAACTATTTTAGCTCCTCCAGCAATGGCTTCTTCAGGATAAATTTCAGGCTCAGGATTTGCCATTGCAAATACAACAGCATCTTTATTCATAGTTGAAACCATTTCCTTTGTTAATAGTCCAGGAGCTGAAACTCCAATAAAGGCATCTGCCCCAACAATAGCTTCTTTTAATCCACCCTTTATATTTTTAGGATTTACAAAGGTAACCAAATGTTTTTTAAGATCATTATAAGAATCAACATCATCCTTTGTTAATATTCCATCTATATCCACAGGAACAATTTCCCCTGCTCCCATTTTATTAAGAAGTTTACAAATTGAAGAACCTGCAGCTCCAGCACCACTTATAACAATTTTAACATCTTCAAATTTCTTTTTTAATAATTTAAATGAATTTATAAGTGCAGCAGTAACAACAATAGCAGTACCATGTTGATCATCATGGAAAACTGGTATATTTAGTTCATCTTTTAATCTTGTTTCTATTTCAACACATCTAGGAGCAGAAATATCTTCTAAATTTATTCCCCCAAGACTAGGAGCAAGAAGTTTTATAGTTTTTATAATTTCTTCTGGATCCTTAGAATCTAGACAAATTGGAAAAGCATCAATATTTGCAAATCTTTTGAAAAGAACACATTTACCTTCCATAACAGGAAGAGCAGCATAGGGACCAATGTCTCCAAGTCCAAGTACAGCAGTTCCATCTGTTATTACTGCAACAGTATTTCCCTTTCCTGTATATTTATAAATATCCTCTTGATTTGCATGGATTTTTCTGCAAGGTTCTGCAACTCCAGGTGTATAAGCAAGAGATAAATCATCTTTAGTATTTACATCAACCTTACATACAATTTCTATTTTACCTTTTTTTTCTTCATGTAGTTTAAGAGCTCTTTCATAAACAGTCATTTAAAATCCTCCCTCATTTCTTCTTAAGTTATTGTATTATATCATTAATTTATTATATCATAAGAAAGAAAAAAAGATAGTTATATCTAGGTATATTTAAGAATAATGAAATATATTCATTTATACCTTTAGGTTTTAAATTAAGTATGTTAAAATCTACATATAAAAAATGTTAAAGGGGAGATTATATGAGAGAGATAGAATTAGATCTTGTAACAAAGGAAGTGGAAAGATTATGTATTGAGTCTAATTATTTCATTTGTGAAGATGTTCTAGAAAAATTAAAGGATTCCTATGAAAAAGAAGAATCAACTGTTGGAAAGAATATACTAGGACAAATTTTAGAAAATGACAAAATTGCAGCAGAAGAACAAGTTCCAATTTGTCAAGATACTGGACTAGCAGTAATTTTTCTTGAAGTGGGAACAGAAGTTAAAATAAATGGAGATATTTATGAGGCTATTAATGAAGGAGTTAGAAGAGGGTATACAAATGGTTATTTAAGAAAGTCAGCTGTAAAACATCCCTTAGATAGAGTTAACACAAAGGACAATACCCCTGCAATAATACACACAAAATTAGTGGCAGGATCAGATAAAATAAAAATAATAATGGCTCCAAAGGGTGGAGGTGCTGAGAATATGAGTACTGTTAAAATGTTAAAACCAGCTGATGGAATAGAGGGAGTTAAGAAATTTGTAGTTGATTTTGTTAAAAATGCAAGTGGGAATCCTTGTCCTCCAATATTTGTAGGAATAGGACTTGGTGGAACTTTTGAAAAAGCAGCTTTACTAGCAAAACAAGCTTTATTTAGAGATGTTAACGATGAAAGTGATAATTTAATTGATGCTAAACTTGAAAAAGATTTATTGGAGCTTATTAATAAAACTGGTATTGGTCCAATGGGACTTGGGGGAATGACCACTGCCATTGCAGTAAAAGTTGAAAGCTTCCCTTGTCACATAGCTTCATTACCACTTGCAATAAATATTAATTGTCATGCTTCTAGACATAAATCAGTTGTTTTATAGACATAAGTAAGTTTTAGGGAGGATAAGATGAAATTAACTACACCTTTTAAGGAAGAGGATTTAAAAAAATTAAAAATAGGTGACAGTGTAGAAATAACAGGAACACTATATACAGCAAGGGATGCAGCACATAAAAGACTAGTTGAATTAATTAAAGAAGGAAAGGAATTACCCTTTAACATAAAAGATCAAGGTATTTTTTATGTGGGACCAACTCCACCAAAACCAGGAAAGGTTATAGGAAGTGCAGGACCAACAACTAGTTATAGAATGGATTCCTTTGCTCCAATCTTAATGGAACATGGTTTAAAAGTAATGATAGGGAAAGGTGGAAGATCAAAGGAAGTTAAAGAGGCAATGAAAAAATATAAGGGAGTTTATTTAGGAGCAATTGGTGGAGCAGGTGCATTACTTTCAAAATGTATAAAGAAAGCTGAATTAATTGCCTATGAAGATTTAGGTGCAGAGGCTATAAGAAAATTAGAAGTTGAAAACTTTCCAGTTATAGTTGTAAATGATATATATGGTGGGGACCTTTATGAAGAGGGACAAAAAAAATGGAATAGGGAAGATTAAAAGTTATTTTAAAATTATTTTGGAGGATGTATAATGGAATATAGAATAGAAGTGGATTCAATAGGAGAAATAAAAGTTCCAAAGGATGCATATTTTGGTGCTCAAACTTGGAGAGCAGTGCATAATTTTCATATTACAGGATACCATACACATCCAGCCTTTGTTAGAGGGTTAGCCTATGTGAAAAAGGCTACCTCAATGGCAAATGCCCATGCAGGTGTTGTGAAAAAAGAAATAGCAAATGTTATGGTTCAAGCTTCTGAGGAGATTTTAGCAGGAAAATTTGATGACCAATTTATAACAGACGTGATTCAAGGGGGAGCTGGAACTTCTGTAAATATGAATATAAATGAAGTTATAGCAAATAGAGGAAATGAATTACTAGGGGGACAGTTAGGTATTTATGATAAGGTTCATCCAAATGATCATGTTAATTTTGGGCAATCTACCAATGATGACTTTCCAACAGGTGGGAAAATTGCAGTTCAACTTTTTGGAAAAGAACTTTTAATTGAAATGAAAAGATTAGATAGGGTTTTAGAAAAAAAAGCAAAAGAATTTGATCATATGATAAAAATGGGAAGAACTCATTTACAAGATGCTGTTCCAATTAGAGTAGGACAAGAATTTAGAGCTTTTTCAGGACCTATAAAAAGAGATGTAAAAAGAATTAAATCAGCTTTAGACGATTTGAAAATAATAAATATGGGAGCAACTGCAGTTGGAACAGGAATTAATGCAGATATTAATTATATGGAATGCGTTGTGAGAATATTATCAGAAATAACAGAAATAAAGTTTACCCAAGCAAAGGATTTAGTTGATGGAACAAGAAATTTAGATGGTTTTGTATGGTTGTCATCAGCTTTAAAAACCTGTGCAACAAATTTATCAAAGACAGCTAATGATATTAGATTAATGGCTTCAGGACCTAAAACAGGACTAGCAGAAATTAATTTACCAAAGCAACAACCAGGTTCTTCTATTATGCCAGGGAAAGTAAATCCAGTTATACCAGAAGTTTTAAATCAAGTTTGCTTTCAAATATTTGGAAATGATTTAACTATAACAAAGGCAGCAGAGGCAGGGCAATTTGAATTAAATGTTTTTGAACCTGTATTGTTTTTTAATTTACTTCAATCCCTTGAAATTTTAAAAAATGGAATAAAAACCTTTATAGATAATTGTTTAATCGGTATTACAGTAAATGAAGAAAGATGTAAGGAAATGGTTGAAAACAGTATTGGAATCATCACTGCTGTAACTCCTCACATAGGTTATAAAAATGCAGCTAATATAGCTAAAATATCTTTGGACACAGGGGTTCCTGTGAGAAAATTAATTTTAGATGAAGGACTTTTAAATTCAGAAGAATTGGATATTATTCTAAATCCATTTGAAATGACTAAACCTGGAATTTCAGGAAAAATTTTATTAGATAAAAAAAATAAATAAGAAAATTTACCAAAGGGCAATCTTTAATTATAAAGATTGCCCTTTATATGTTATAATTTAAAATATAACATATAAAGGAGGAGATGTTTTGGATAAGAAAAAATCAGCTAAAATATTTAAAGCTTTTTGTGATGAAAATAGGTTGAAAATATTGGAAGTTATAAAAAATGATGAAAAATGTGCGTGTAAACTTTTAGAAGAACTTCATATTAGCCAATCTACATTATCTCATCATATGAAGGTATTAGGAGATGCAGGGGTTATAAAGTCGAGAAAAGAAGGAAAGTGGACTCATTATTCAATTAATAATAAGGGACTAGATAAACTTATTAATATTCTTCAAATGTATAAAAATTAAAATATTCATATTGACATTCATAGATATGAAGAGTATAATAACTTCATAAAACCATTTAATGTGGTTTATATTTTACAAGTATATATCGATATCCATAGATACGTTAGGAGGTTTTATGTTTAGTTGGTTAGATTATTTAGTAACATTGTTAGTTGAAAATGTTTTTGGAATTCAGGTGGATACTCCCCTTGGAAGTTCAGTTCACTTTTTTTTCTATGATACTGTGAAAATTGTAATTTTATTAGGGATAATGATTTTTGTAATATCTTACATTAGAAGTTATTTTCCACCTGAGAGAACTAAGAAAATATTAGAAAGATTTTCAGGGGTTTCAGGAAACATTATAGCTTCTCTTTTGGGAATTGTTACTCCCTTTTGTTCTTGTTCTTCAGTTCCTATATTTATAGGATTTATTGAAGGAGGAGTTCCCCTAGGAGTTACATTTTCATTTTTAATAACTTCTCCAATAGTAAATGAAGCAGCCTTTGCAATTTTACTAGCTTCATTTGGTTGGAAAATAGCCTTTGTATATGTTGTTACAGGAGTTGTAATTGGAGTAGTTGGAGGAATGTTAATTGGAGCTTTAAAATTAGAAGGTTCAATAGAAGAGTATGTATTTAAAATGCGTGTTGGGGAAGTTTCAATTGAAACATTATCTAAGTCAGATAGATTAAATTTCGCCCTTGAAAATGTAAAGGATATTGTAAAAAGAGTTTGGTTATTCTTATTAATTGGTATTGGATTAGGAGCAGTAATTCATGGATGGGCTCCAGCAGAGTTATTAAGCAAATATGCAGGTCCTGATAATCCCTTTGCAGTATTAATATCAGTTGCAGTTGCAGTGCCACTATACTCAAATGCCCTTGGAACTATTCCCATTGCAGAAGCATTAATAGCAAAGGGAGTTGGTATAGGAACAGCTCTAGCCTTTATGATGGGAACAACAGCACTTTCCTTACCAGAAATGATATTACTTAGGAAAGTAATTAAGCCAAAATTAATTGTGGCCTTTGTTTTAATAGCAGGATTTTCAATTGTTTTAGTTGGGTATTTATTTAATGGAATAGCTCCTTGGCTTATTTCATAAAATAGGAAATAAATTTTAACATAAATATATAGGAGGAAATTATGAATACAATAAAAATACTAGGATCAGGATGTAAAAAATGTAAAGCTTTAGAGGCTAACACTAGGGAAGGAATGGCAGAACTTAATTTAGAGGCAAATATTGAACATGTAACTGATATGGGAAAAATAATGGCCTATGGAGTTATGTCAACACCAGCTCTTGTAATTAATGATAAGGTAGTGTCAACTGGGAAAGTTTTAAAAGTAAATGAAGCAAAGGAAATAATAAAAAAAAATCTTTAAAAAAATCATAATAAAAAAGGAGAGATTATCTCTCCTTTTTTATTTAAATTAATATTAAATAAAATACAAATGCAAGTAACCAAGCAATAACACACTGGGCAATTACCATTCCAATAGTTAACAGTGTTGAATTAGTTTCCCTTTTAAAAGCAGCCATAGCAGCAATACAAGGTGTATAGTAAAGAGTAAACACAAGGAAAGCAAATGCTGTTACAGGGGACAATAAGTCATGAATAGTTTCATTTGGACCAAGTAGTACAGCTAGGGTACTAACAACACTTTCCTTAGCCATAAGCCCTGTAATTAAAGCTGTTGATATTCTCCAATCATTTAATCCTATAGGAGCAAAAACTGGAGCGATTAGGTTTCCAAGTCCAGCAAGTAAACTAGCTGAAGAATCTTGAACAACATTGAATCTAATATCAAAATTTTGTAAGAACCAAATAACAATTGAAGCTACAAATATAACTGTAAATGCTTTAGTCATAAAATCTTTAGCCTTTTCCCAAACTAAAAGAAGAACACTTTTAAAACTAGGTAATCTATAGTTAGGCAGTTCCATAACAAAGGGAATTGGTTCCCCTTTAAAACGTGTTTCCTTCATAATAAGAGCATAAATTATTCCAAATGATATTCCAAGTAAGTATAAAGAAATAATCACAAGAGCTTGATGCTTAGGGAAAAATGCAGATGTAAGCATAATATAAATTGGTAACTTTGCAGAACAACTCATGTATGGTATTAAAAACATAGTCATTCTTCTATCCCTGTTAGAAGATAAAGTTCTAGTTGACATAATTGCAGGAACTGAGCATCCAAATCCAATAAGCATTGGAACAAAACTTTTTCCAGACAATCCTATTTTTCTAAGAAGTTTATCCATAATGAAGGCTACCCTTGCCATATATCCACTGTCTTCCATTAAAGAAAGGAAGAAGAACAATACAACAATTAAAGGTAAGAAGCTTAAAACACTTCCAACACCAGCAAATATTCCATCAATAACAAGGGAATGAACAACTGAATTAATCTTTAAAGCACTTAAAAGTGAATCAGTATATACAGTGAAATTATCAATAAGATACCCAAGTAATTCTGATAAAAAAGGGCCAAGTATCCCAAAGGTTGCCCAAAATATAAATGCTAAAATTCCTATAAAAGTAGGTATTGCAGTATATTTTCCTGTTAAAATTTTATCAATTTTAACACTTTTTTTATGACTCTTACTTTCTTCTAAGTTCTGAACTGTTTGTTCACATAATTTTTCAATAAAACAAAATCTCATATTTACAATTGCAGATACCCGATCTTTTTTACTCTCCTCTTCCATTTGTGCAACAATATGTTCTATTGTATCCTTTTCATTTTTATCTAAGTTTAAGGCTTCAATCATTAGCTTATCCTTTTCAATAGCCTTAGTAGCTGCAAATCTAGGATTTACACCAATGTCAAGGGCATGGTCTTCAATTATATGTAAAATAGAATGAATACCCCTATGCACTGCCTGCTCTTCCTTAGTACCAGAGTTATCACATAAATCCAAATGTTGAGGAGTAATTTTAGATTTAGCAACAGTGATAGTATGATGTACAAGTTCTTGAATACCCTCATTTTTAGATGCAGATATTGGAACAACAGGAACTCCTAAAATTTCTTCTAAATTATTTATAAGTATACTTCCATTGTTTTCCCTTACTTCATCCATCATATTAAGAGCAATAACCATTGGAACATTAAGCTCTAATAACTGCATAGTTAAATAAAGATTTCTTTCTAGATTAGTAGCATCTAAAATATTAATGATTGCATTTGGTTTTTCTTTAATTATAAAATCTCTAGTTACTATTTCCTCTGTTGAATAAGGGGATAAAGAATATATACCTGGAAGATCTATAATTTTCACAGAAGGGTAGTTTTTTAAAGTCCCTTCCTTGTGTTCAACTGTAACTCCAGGGAAATTTCCCACATGTTGATTAGCCCCTGTTAACTGATTGAATAAAGTTGTTTTACCAGAATTTTGGTTACCAACTAAGGCAAATTTTAAATCAGATCCCTGTAAATAAATTTTTTGTTTATAATATTTTTTCTGACATTTTCCTCTTTCATAATTATTTTTTTCGCAATTTCTACCCTGTCCCTTATCCCTTTCACCTAATTGAGGATGGTTTACTAGGTTTATGTTTCTGTTTCTTTTCCTATGGCATCTAAACTCAGGTGTTTCCAAAATCTCAATTTTAGCAGCATCATTTTTTCTTAATGTTAAAGTGTAATCCCTTACTTTAATCTCAAGAGGATCTCCCATAGGTGCTGCTTTAACAAGTTTAATGTGAGTTCCTGGTGTTAGCCCCATTTCTAAAAAGTGATGTCTTAAATCATTTTTTCCATCAATTTTTACAATTTCTGCTGAATTTCCTATTTTTAATTTGTCTAATGTTTTAATCATAAATCCCCTAATATATAAATTAATATATATATTCCTTTCTGTAAATGTTTTATATAAATTACAAGATGTAACAATTGTTTATTTATTATATCATTTTATAATCAAAATTATAAATAAATTTTAATAATAAAAATAAAAAAAGAATATATGTTCAAAAAGTTGACTTTAATTCCTTAATTCTTTATAATTTAATAAATTGAAAGATTAAAAAAGGAGGACAAATGAATAGTATAGAACTTATTAAAAAGTTAAGTGATGTGGAAGGTATTTCTGGGTTTGAAGATAAAGTTAATGATATTGCTAGGGAAGAATTACAAGATAAATATTCTATAAAAGAAGATTCAATGAGAAATCTATATATTAATAATATAAAAAAAGAGGATAGGAAAGCTCCAGTGGTTATGTTAGATGCCCATTCAGATGAAGTTGGATTTATGGTGCAATCAATAGAGGGAAATGGTCTTCTTAAGTTTATAACAATTGGAGGATGGAGTAATCAACAAATTCCAGCTCATAAAGTAAAGGTATTAAATAGTGAAGGAGTTTATATTGAGGGGATTATTTCTTCAATACCACCTCATTTTACATCTAGTGAAAATCGTGGGAAGGTTACAGATGTTAAAGACATGTTCATAGATGTTGGAACAACTTCTTACGAAGAAACAGTAAATGATTTTAAAATAGAAATAGGTGCCCCTGTTGTTCCAGATGTTCAGTGCACATATAATGAGAAATCAAAAATGTTTTTAGGAAAGGCCTTTGACAATAGAATAGGTTGCGCTGCAGTTATTGAAATAATGAGAGATATAAAAAATGAAAATTTAGATGTGGATGTTGTTGGAGTTTTTTCCTCTCAAGAGGAAATAGGAACTAGGGGAACTGTTGTTTCTACAAAAAGAGTTTTACCAGATCTTGCTATAGTTTTAGAAGGGCCACCAGCAGATGATAGCTTTAGAAATAAATATAATAGTCAAGGAACATTAAAAAAAGGAGTACAGCTTCGTCATTTTGATCCTACTATGATGGCAAATCCAAGATTTGTTAAATTTGTAAAGGAAGTATCTAAAAAATATAATGTTAAAATTCAAGAGGCAGTGAGAGAAAGTGGAGGAACAAATGCAGGGAAGGTTCATTTGGAAAACTTAGGAATTCCAACTGTTGTATTAGGGGTTCCTGTTCGTTATACTCATTCCCATTATAACTTTATAGCCTATGAGGATTATTTAGAGATATACAAACTGGTAAAGGGAATTTTAATTGAATTAAATGCAAGCATAATCAATAATTTTTAAAAGTTATGATATAATAATATATGGAGATGTAAATTATGAAGAGGGAAAATGTTGTTAAATTAGAAGAAATAACATCTGATTATTTAGGGATAAATAGGAATATTGTAAAGGAAGAATCTAGTTATTATAAAGATTTAGATGCAGATTCCTTTGATGTGGCTAATATAATTATTGAGTATGAAATGTGTTTTAATATAAATATACCCTATGTATTTTCTAAAAATATTCTTAGGATTAAGGATGTTATAGAGTATATTGATAAAAATTATAAAAACAAATTTTAGAGGAGATATATGAAAAAACAAGAGAGTATTGCTAGGGAGTTTGAAGAATTTAAAAAAGAAATTTTACTTGAAACAAAGGAAGAATTATTTAATAATGCCAGTGAAATTAGTTTTTATAAAGAATTACATAAGTTTATTTTAAATTTAGATGAAAAGGAAGAAGTGTTAAATGGAGATTTCACTTTAAAATCTCTCTATGATTTTTATTTGAAAAATAATCAATTAAGTATAAATGGGAAAGGCCATATGAAAGAATTATTAATCTCTTATAATCAAAGGTTTAGGGTTTCTTTAAACAAAATGATGGCAGAATATTATCTAGAGTTAGATGAATAGCTTGAAAGTATGTTGCAAAAGCAACATACTTCTTTTTCTAAAGTGATATAATTAATGTAATAATTAGGAAACTTAAACAGGAGATGATATTATGAAAAAAGTTGCATTTTTTGATACAAAATCATATGATAAAGAATGGTTTAATAAGCTTAATGAAAAGTATGAATTTATATTTATAGAGGGGAAATTAAATCCAAGAACAGCTCAATTGGCAAAGGGTTGTGAGGCAATTTGTGCCTTTGTTAATGATGATATAGGGAAGGAAACAATTGATATTCTTTATGAAGTTGGAGTTAGAGCAATAGTTTTAAGATGTGCAGGTTTTAATAATGTTGATTTTAAAGAGGCATATGGGAAAATAAATATACTTAGGGTTCCTGCTTACTCCCCTTACGCTGTTGCAGAACATGGAATGGCATTGTTATTAACTTTAAATAGAAAAATACACAAAGCCTATAATCGTACTAGAGATTTTAACTTTAGTTTATCAGGATTAGTTGGAATGGACTTACATGGTAAAACTGTTGGGGTAATAGGAACTGGTAAAATTGGGAAAATATTTATAAATATATGTAAGGGATTTGGAATGAAAGTATTGGCCTATGATTTATTTCCTGATAAAAAGGCAGAAATAAATTATGTTGACTTGGACACTTTATTAAAAGAAAGTGATATTATTTCCCTTCACTGTCCTTTAACAGAGGAAACTAAACATATATTATCCTTTAAAGCCTTTGAAAAGATGAAAGAGGGAGTATATATTATAAATATATCTAGAGGAGAATTAGTTGAAAGTGAAGCATTGTTACAAGCCTTAAGTACTAAGAAAGTTGCAGGGGCAGGATTAGATGTTTATGAAGAGGAAGCTAATTTATTTTTTGAAGATTTTTCAAACAGCATAGTAAATGATGATGTGCTATCCCTTTTAGTTTCCAAACCAAATGTAATTATAACTTCCCATCAAGGATTTCTTACAAAGGAAGCTTTAAAAAATATTGCAAAAGTTACTTTGGAAAACCTAGATGAATACTTTGATGGATCAAAATTAACTAATGAAATTTGTTATCAATGTGAAGAAAGTTCCAATAAAAAAGAATGTACAAAAAATAAAGTGGGAAGATGTTTTTAAAAAATTAAAATTATTTAATATTTTTTACGTCTATCATAAAGTCCTATAAAACTATTTATATATTATTTTATTTTTAGGTATAAAACCCAATATTTTAACAAATAAATTTACATAATACAAAATTATTTAGGAATAATTATTAAGGGGAGAAAAATGAAAAACAAAGAGAGAACATTTATGATACTTGGAATAATGGGATTTTTAGCCAATGGGGATAATTATGCTGCAGCTCCTTTACTTTTGAATATATCAAAGGATTTAAACCTTACAATAAGTTCTGCAGCTATGTCAGTTACTGCATACATGCTAGCATTTGGTTTTTTCACTTTGTTATTTGGACCCTTATCTGATAGATTTGGTAAGGTTAAGATTATAAATATTGCAGCTTTAGGAACTTCAATATTTAGTATTTTAGGAGCATTTACATTTAATTTGCCCTCTTTAATATTTTTTAGAGCTATGAATGGTGCCTTTGGAGCTGGTATATTTCCTGTAACAATAGCTTTAATTGGAGAAAGCTATGATGTTGACCATAGACAAAAGGCTATTGGAAAATTACTAGGATTAATGTTTTTAGGAGCAGCCTCAGCAAGTGCCATAGGTGGAGCAATTGCCTATGCTGGATCTTGGAGATTAGTATATTTTTTATATGGACTTGGGGAATTAGTGCTATCTATAATAATATTTAAAGTGTTAGAAAGAGATACTCCTGTTGTTAAAAAGCTTAATATTTTTTCAGCTTATAAAAGTGCCTTAACTAACTATAGATTTATGAGAATAGTTACTCTAATACTTTTAGTTGGATTCACTGTACTTGGAAGTTTTACATATTCAGGAAAATTGATTCAAGAAATAACAGGTTTCAATGTTTTAATTGTTGGATTAATCCTTTCTGCCTTTGGAATAGGAACTGTTTTTGGAGGAAGAATTGCACCTAAATTAAGAAAAAAATTAGGATATAAATTTTTACTTTCTGCAGGGGCCATAGGTAGTGTTTCATTATTTTTATTATCATCATCAAAAAATGTTCTTGTATTGGTAATTAGTCTTTTATTTTTTGGGATTTCATTTATATGTTTACAATCTACATTGCTGTTAGTGGTCCAAGAAAAGCTTTCTAAAATGAAGGGAACTGCAATGTCAATGGCATCCTTTAATCTCTTTGTAGGTGGAGCCATTGGTACATCAGTCAATGGTATTGTTATAAAGTCCTATGGAGTCACAAGAATATTTTCCAATGCCTCTTATATTATTTTAGGAATTGGAATTCTATCGTGCATATTTGTTGCAAAATTTGAAATGAGAAAAAAAGAAAGTTTTTATAAAATTGAAAAGTAATATACAAGGAGGAAAAATATGAAAATAGAAATTTGGTCAGATTTTGCTTGTCCCTATTGCTATATAGGGAAAAAAAGACTTGAGAAAGCTTTAGAAGAATTTAAAGGTAAAGAAGAAATTAATATAACTTTTAAAACTTTTCAGCTAAATCCATCTGAAGAAAGAAAAGAAATATCAGATTACAGTGAACATTTATCAAAAAAATATAATATTCCCTATGCTCAAGCTAAGGTTCAAGTTGATGGAATGATAAATTCTGCAGCAGAATTAGGACTAAACTTAAGATATGATATTTTAATAAGAAATAAAACAACTTTTGCACATGAAATTGCTAAATATGCAAAAACTGTTGGAAAAGAAATAGAAATTGTTAATTGCTTTTTCAAAGGATATTTTGAAAAGGGAGCAGATTTAGGAGACGTGGATACTTTATTTAATATGTGTAAGAAAGTTGGCTTAGACATTGAAAAATTAAAAAAAGTAATTGAAGAAGAATCCTATTTACCTGAAATTCTTAAGGACAGAAAAGAAGCTTCTAGCATAGGAATAACAGGTGTTCCCTTTTTTATTATTAATGACAAAATAACAATTTCTGGAGCTCAAAGTATAGAATATTTTAAAATGGCTTTAAAACAAGCTGAAATTACTAAATAAATTATTTTCAATTCCAAAGAAGACTAATTTACTTGCAATTCTAAGCATAATTAAACCAATAATTATGTCCAAAATTTTCCATGTAATTTCCTTTTTAAATAGAGGAATAAGTATTCTTGCTCCATAAGCTAGGGAAAAGAACCAAACAATTGATGCTAAACAAGCTCCTATAATAAAATCTATTTGTTGGTGAGCTGGAAATTTTGAACCAATACTTCCTATTAATATAACAGTATCAATATATACATGTGGATTTAATAGAGTTAATGCTAGTATTGTTAATATTGTTTTTTTTAGGGAATCTTCTTTATTGCTATTTTCAATATGAAAGGCTTCATTACTTTTAATAGCTCTTATAATTGAAGATAAACCGTAATAACTAAGAAATAAAATACCAAAAATAGTGGAAAAAAGCATTAATGTTTTATTTCCATCTATAATAGAACTAAGACCTAGAGTTCCAGATGTAATTAAGATAATATCCAAAAAAGAGCATAATAACGCAGTTGTAAATACGTGTTTTTTTTGGATCCCCATTTTTAAAATATAACTGTTTTGTGCTCCTATGGCTACAATTAAACTAATTCCAATTTCAAAGCCTTGGATTGCCACTGATAAATTCATAATTTCCTCCTAAAAATATTTGCTATAATTTTGTATATAAGTTATTATAAACTATAACCTATGGGTACAGGTCAATGTTTAGGAGGAAATTTATGGAAAAAAAATATAAAATTAATGAAATAGCTAGTATTTTCAATATTTCAAGAAGAACATTAGTATATTATGATCAAATAAATTTATTTAAGCCTGATTACGTGGATCCAGAAAATAACTATAGATATTATTCAGAACATCAAATATATGTGTTGAGATTTCTAATAGCTCTTAAAAACTCAGGATTTTCATTAAATGAAATAAAAAAATATACAAATTGTGAAACTGTGGAAGAAAGCCAAGAATTTTTAAAGGAAAAAATAAAAATAATGGAAGATAAAATAGAGACTCTAAGGGGATCCATAGAAATAGTAAAAATAAAATATAATGAATTACAAAGGGTAAAATCTTCCAGTGGTTTAAAGGCAAGGGCAGGAGAGAATATTTCCCTTAATATGTTATTGTTAAAGGTTGAAGCTCCCTATAAATATATGCAAGTTGAAAAAGCCTATAAAAAATTACAAGATTATAATATTAAATCAAATAGACATTTAGCTGTGGTGGATATAACTAATTTAAAAAAACTAGAAATATGTCCTTTAAAATATGTGGGAGCCATAGTTAAAAACAATGAAATTGATGAAAAATATCATGAGATTATATTGAAAAAAAACATAAAAAAATATGCAACTATTACTCATAAGGGTTTATTTGAAAATTTAAAGGATAGTTATATAAAGCTCCTAGAATTTATAAATAAAAATTCCTATGAAATAATAGGAGATTCCATAGAGATATCCAATAAGGAAAAGCTCCACTTAAAAGGAGGAGTTGGTGAAGTTATAGAAATAATCATTCCTATAAAATAAAGAAAAAGGAGGTGTTTTATTAAAAATGGAAAAAAAATTAAATGAAAGATGTACATGTCCAGCTGAATGTCCTTTACATGGAAATTGTTTAGAATGTATAACAAAACACATGGATGAAAAAATTGCTGTTCATTGTATGAGAAATAAATAGTTTAGTTAATAAAAGGGAGATACAATTAATTGTATCTCCCTTTTGTCACTTAGCTTTTTTTCACATGGTATAAATATATTAATTTATCTTCGTCTTCATACTTATAATAAGTTCCAAAATTTTCCAATTTATATTTTGGATAAAATCTTTTTAAAACAAGGCTTTTATCTGATTCTTCTAGTAATAGAAATTCCTTAGGTAAATTAGAACTGTTTTTTATTTTCACTATTTTTTCCCCAACATTCCAAACATTTAAAATTTCATCACTATCCATAGTGAGTACAGGTAAGGTTATTTGCTCTTGATCCTTTAAAATACTAAGGGGAAGATATTTATCCCTTACTCCATCCATCACTATTCTTTGAACAAACCATGTTGTTGAAATGCTTGTAAAAAGCATTAAAACCCCAGTTGCGTATAATCCCTTTTTGAGATTTTCCTTTTCAAAAATAACTTGTATAAAAATATGTCCCAAGTATAAAAAACCAAAACCTACAAAGGCAAAATAAAAGGTTCCTATATATCCCTTTGTATAACCTTTAATATAAAAAAGAATAGGAATTCCAAATGCAATTATTGTCACAATTAAAAAATGAAGTTTGAGAAATATTTTTTCTTTTTTAAAAATTTCTGACCAATTTTTATTTAAGTAGTAGTCAATTAAATGTGCTCCCATCATAGGGGATAAAATATACATGGGAATAGCATATCTATCCTTTTTCATTTTAATAAGGGAAAGCAAGATTAAAGCTAAAAAATTCCAGAAAAATAAGAAGGAAAAAAAATCTTTATTTTGAATTTTTGTTTTAACCCATTTTTTATAAAAAGAAGCTAGTACAAATATTATCCAAACCCCTGTATAAATAAAATAATCAAGATAATAAAAAATTGATCGAACATGTTTATTTGTCCAAGTTGAAGCTTCCTTATTCATAACTTTTATAAAGATATTTTTTTCATGTATTATCATTAAAAGAGGCCAAATACCTGCAATGATAATTCCTACAAATATTGACAACAATAATTTCCAAAAGTTTTTTCTTATATCTTTAAATCCATATACAAATATATATGCTCCAAAAAAAGGTAATCCCATTCCATATAAAGGAATTGGCCCCTTGCTTAGAAGTGAGCACCCTAAAAATAAACTGGCAATTAAAAAATTTTTATTGTTACTTTCTTTTAATCCTTTAAAAATAAAGGTTAAAAATCCAAGCATAAGTACATATCCAAACATATCCCAGGTATTTTTATTTCCAAGCTTTATTAACATAAAAGTTGTGGAAGTTACTAAACCTGTAATATAAGCTAGTCTATGATTATTTGTTCCTAATTTAACAAGGTAATATATTAAAAATATCATTCCTATACTAAGTAATGCCACTGGTATTCTTAATATAAATTCATTAGTTGTTGTACCAAATATTTTCATAAATATACCTGTGATCCATGTTGGAAATGGTGGCTTTTCAAATCTAAACTGTCCATTCATTGTGGGAATAAGCCAATTTCCACTTCTTACCATTTCCCTTGCTGTAACAAAATTTCTAGCTTCCATTAAATCTGCTTTGCTAGCCCATAAACTAGAAAAAAAAGATATTGTGCTAACTAAAAAAAGATATATTAAATCTTTTTTTTCACTTTTCATATGTCCTCCCTTATTATAAAAAAATTTATTAATAAAAATATTTTCTTCTTCCATTAGAATACTATAATTTAATTAAGATTTGATTAAAAAAATTAAAAATGTTTTTACAAAATAAGACCTTGACTTTTCACAAAGACTAGTGTACTATCTAACTAGTACACTAGTGAGGAGGTTCTATGGAGTATAATAATAAGTTGCCTATTTATATGCAAATAAAAAGTATTATTAAAAAGGATATTATTAAAAAAAATATAATATTAGGAGAAAAGCTGCCATCCACAAGGGAAATGGCACAAAAATTTCAAGTTAATCCAAATACTATTACCAGAGTATATAAAGAGCTAGAGCAGGAAAAAATTACTTTTACAAAGAGAGGCCTTGGAACATTTATAACAGAGGATGAGAAAATTTTAAATGAATTAAAGGATAGTATGGGAAATAAAATAATTGAAGATTTTTTTAATGGTATGTATGACTTAGGTTACTCTAAGGAAGAAATATTAGAAATTTTAAAATAGGAGGAAATATGTTACTTGAAGTTAAAAATTTAAAAAAAGGATTTTTCAAGAAAAAAGTTTTAAATAATTTTAATCTCCAACTAAAAAAAGGATATATCTACGGATTAGTTGGACCAAATGGAAGTGGAAAGTCAACATTTATGAAAATTTTAGTTGGACTAATTCAAAAAACAAGTGGAGAGATTTTATTTCAAGGGGAAAATTATAATTTAAAAACTAGATATAAAATTGCCTATCAACCAACAGAGGATTATTTTTATAAGTGGATGAAGGTTATAGATGCAATTGATTTTTATAGGGATTTCTATAAGGATTTTAATAGAGAAAAAGCAATTAAATTAATTGGGGAAATGCAAGTTGGTTTAGAAGAAAAAGTTTCTTCCCTTAGTACTGGTCAAAAGGTTAGATTGAAAATAGCTCTAACTTTATCAAGGGATGTTCCACTATATCTATTAGATGAACCATTAAATGGTGTGGATCCAGTTAGTCGAGATAAGATAGTTAACTTAATTTCAAGTGAATTAAATGAGAAAAAAACTATTATTATATCAAGTCACCTAATAAAAGAATTTGAAGTTATTTTAGATAGGGTTTTATTTTTAAAGAATGGTGAAATTTTATTTGATAAGGATTGTGAAGAATTACGTTTGGAAAAAAATATGTCAGTTAATGATTTTTATAAAACAATATACGATTAGGAGGAGTCCATGTTTAATTTAATAAAATACGATTTTAAAAGTAAAAGTAAAATATTTCTTACCCTTATACTTTTATTTATTATAGAAAATATTTATGTGATTATAAAAAGTGGGGATAGCTTCAATGTAAATGAAATACTTTTTGTAAATATGATTTTCATGTTTTTAATATTTGTATGTTTTTCTTTTTTCTTGAATTTAACTTCATTTAAAAATCATCTTTCTCCCCAACCTGGATATATGATTTTTATGGGAAATATTAGTAGAAAAGAATATGTTTTAACAAAAATTCTCACTTTTTTTCTTGAAAGTTTTTTCATTGGAACTTTTATTGTAACAGTCTTCTTGTTGGAAATGAGAAATGTAAATATAGATGTAAATTTTTATAGTTCATTTTTTAATGTTGAAAATGGTGATATTTCAGTTCTAGTTATTCAAGGCTTTAAAATAATATTTTATCTTTCCATGCAATATTTAACATTGATCACTATATTTATGTTGTCCATTATTATTAGAAATGTTCTACTTAAAAATATAAAATTCAAAGGAATTATAACTTTTATTTTTGCAAATGTACTATTTTTTTTAAGAAGTTATTTGTATGAAATTTTAAACCTTAGTTTTTATAGGGGAGTCCATTTTAGAAATGGTATGTTTAGTAACATCAGTAGTTATATTATTCTTGTGGATGTATTGTATTTATTTATTATTATTTATGCTCTCATTTATTTAATGGAACGTAAATTAGATATATAACATATTAAAAGAGGCCTAATAAATTAGGTCTCTTTTTTTACAATTTATATATTTTATTATAGCACTTTTTGCACAGGGCTATATAGGAATCGTTTGATCCAACTTCTACCTTTTCTTTGCTAGAAGTTAATCTATAGGATTTGCTTGCATTTTTTCCACATTCACAGCAAACAGCCTTTAACTTTAAAATTTCATCAGCATAGGGCATAAGTTTTTCCATACTTTTAAAGGGTTTGTTATCAAAAGTTAAATCAAGACCTGCCACAGTAATTGAATAATTCTCCTTTTCCACTAAGGAAACTATAACATTTGAAAATTCCTTTGGGAAAAATTGAAATTCATCAATATAAACATTTTTTATTTCTTTATGTTCGTGCAAAATAGAAAGCATCTCGTAAACAGTTGATATGGAATAAGATTTCTCTTGATCTTGCAAATGAGTTGCAACAACATTTTCCCCATATCTCTTATCTAGTGAATGATTAAAAAGTAATGCTTTTTTTTTAGCATATTTATTTCTTTCATATCTTTTTAAAAGTTCAGTACTCTTCCCTGAGTACATACTACCACATATTATATTAAGACACATAATCCACTCCTCATAATAATTAATCTCTTAAAGCAAGGGGCATTAGTATATATACGTAGTCGCTATTTTCAAATTCTTCCATTTTAAACATAGAAGAAGAATTAGTTGCTTTGATCACAAGATTTTTAGATATATTATTTAAAAATTCCAATATAAATTTAATGTTTAAAGATCCCTTAAAGTCATCTCCATCCTTTAACATATTAACTTTTTGAACAGTTTTACCCTTTCCAGATTGAGATTCAATTTTAAGCATTTTCCCTTTAAAATCAAATATAGCTCCATATTTTTTATCGTAACTTGTTCTTGCAACAGTAAGAACTTTTTTAAGAGCACTTTTATATTCAGGTGTGTTAAATTCTAAGAACTTATCAAAGGCATTATAACCTAAAATTTGTTTAAAGTCAGGATATGGTAATTCAATAATTCTAGTTGCATAATAATTATTTTCCCATGTGAAAATTAAGTATTTATCACTGAATCCAACTGTTATTTCCTTTCCAATATCCTTTAAAAGTTTTATAAGGGCATTTACGCTTTCCAATGGAATAGAGAATTCCTTGTTCATAATTGCATTTACATTTTCCTTTAAGTAAGTTAGTCTATATGAGTCTGTGGAAACAAATTCTGTTTTTTCTTGGGAAAAGATAACCCTTACACAATTAAGAGCTAAGTTGTCAGCAGTTTGATATGAGGAAAACTTAGTTTTTTCCAAAGCTTTAGAAAAACTATCAGAATTATATTTAGCCACTTCAATTGGTAAATATTCTTCAATATTTGGATATTCTTCTGCATTCATTGTAACAAATTCAGCTTGATGAACAAATAATGAATTGTTATCTGAATAAATTTCCAATTGAGATATTTCTAAAAGTTTTATATATTCTAACATAAGTTGAGGCTTAATAATTATAATTCCCTCTTCTAATATTTCCCCTTCAACTTTTTTAATTAATGTTGACTCTAAGTTTGTACCTGTAAGAATTATATTTTCCTTGGTAACTTCTATTTTTAAACCAACTATTATAGGTTTAATCGGATTTTCTTTTAATATCAGTAGAAAATCTGAAAGTACATTTACAAACTGTTCTCTGTTTACTTTAAATCTCATTTTATCCTCCTAAAAATCGTATATACATTTAAATTATACAGTATAATGAAAAAATATTCTAGGAATTTTTTAATATTAATTATTAAATATGATATACTTATATAATACTTTAAATAAGAGAATAGGGAGTGGGTTCATGTTAGGAAAAAAAATTTATGATATTTTAGAAGAACTTGGAAAAATATCCATTGAAGGGGAAGGGGTTACTAGAATTTCTTTTACAAAGGAACATAGAAAAGCTAATAGCTTTATAAAAAAACTTATGACAGAAAATGGTTTAATTCCCAGGGAAGACAACGCTGGAAATATTATAGGTGAATATTTTTCAAATAAAACAAATAGTAAAACTTTAGTTATTGGATCTCATGAGGACAGTGTTAAAAATGGAGGGAAGTATGATGGACCCCTTGGAATAATATTACCTATAATTACATTTGGAGAATATTTAAAGGAAAACAAAAACCTTCCTTATAATATAAAGATAATTTCCTTTGGAGATGAAGAAGGAATTAGATTTGCCATGCCTTTCACAGGGAGTAGTGTTATAGCTGGAACCTTTGACACAAAGGATTTGTCTAGAGTTGGAATATATAATAAAACCTTGGGAGAAGCTTTAGAGAACTTTAGGGGAAACTTGGAAAAATTAAAGGAAGACAAGATAGAAGATATTGATGATTTTATAGAGATTCATATAGAACAAGGGCCAATTCTTTTTAATGAAAATAATTCCCTTGGAATAGTTAATGCTATTCAAGGATTTAAAAGATATGAAGTTGATATTTTAGGGCAAGCAGGGCATTCAGGAACTGTTCCTATGAACATGAGACATGACGCTGGAGTTGGAGCTAGTGAAATAGTTTATAAAATAAATAGATTAATAGGAAGTAAAGAAGGGATAGTTGCAACAGTTGGTAAAATGAATTTTTTTCCAGGAGCAGAAAATGTAATCCCACAAAAAGCATCCTTTTCAATAGATATTAGATCACTGTCAGAGGAACTGTTAATATCTTCAATGGAAGAAATTAACAAAATTATAAGGGATACTTGTTGTAAATTAAAGTTAAAATATAAAATTAAAATGAAAACAGAAAATAAAGTTACCCTTTGTAATGAAAAAATAATTTCAAAATTAAAAGAGTCCTTTATTGAAAATAATATAGATCCTAAAATAATTTCAAGTGGCGCAGGGCATGATGCACAAGAAATGTCTAAAGTTACAAATGTTGGAATGATATTTATGAGATGTGAAGAGGGAATTAGTCATAATCCTAAAGAAAAAATATCTATTTGTGACATTAATGATTGCGTAAAAGTCTTAAAAAGTTTCTTTTATAGATACTTTAATTAAAGATTATAATATTATTTAAGGTTTACTTTTTAGTGAAATTTTAGTACAATATAGTGTAAAGATTTTAATAATTATAATATTTTAAGAGGTGAATAAAAAAATGGACCCATATTCCTGGTGGAATAATAATAAAAAAAAATATTAAACCTTTATTACTTTTCATAATAAGGGTCTAGTATATTATGGAAGGTGAAATTATGTTACAAGTTATTAAAACTGATGAAAATTTCAAGTTGGACTATCTTTATTTTAGAGACGAAGATAGCCATAAAGAAATTGATCCAACAATTTTAAAAGAAAAAAATACCTGGATATCTCTAACAGATCCAGATGAAGAAGAAATCTTAGCACTACAAAATATATTAGAAATTCCTGAAGAACATATTAAAGCAGCTCTAGATGAGGAAGAAAAATCTCGTTTGGAAATAGATGGAGACATATTATTGTTGATTATAGATGTGCCTCTTCACAGTGAAGGAGATAAATGTTCCTTTACAACTCTTCCTCTAGGAATAATTTTACTAAAGGACAATATTGTCACTATATCTACAGAGAGGTTTCCTCTTATAGATGAATTTGTAAAAGGAAGAATCAAAGAGTTTTTCACATATAAAAAGACAAGATTTATACTTCAACTTCTTTTTAGAAATACATCTTATTATTTGTATTACTTGAGACAAATAGGTCGTGTAAGTGATGCTATTGAAACAAGATTAAAGAAAAATATGGAAAATGATGAACTATTACTTTTATTGGATTTAGAAAAGAGTTTGGTATATTTTAAAACTTCATTAAAATCTAATGAATTAGTATTAGACAAAATTATGAGAATGCAGTTTGTTAAAAAATATCCAGATGATATGGAAGTATTAGACGATGTAATAATTGATACAAAACAAGCTATTGAAATGGCTGATATTTATTCTAGTATTTTAAGAGGAACTAGAGATGCTTTTTCAACTATTATGTCAAATAATTTGAACAATGTAATGAAGAGATTAACATCTATTACAGTTGTTTTAGCTATACCTACTATTATTTCAGGGATATGGGGAATGAATGTTTCTGTTCCCTTTGCAAGAAATCATTTTGGTTTTGCCCTAGTGATAGTTTTATCAGTTGTTATAAGTGGATTTATAACTTATTGGCTTAATAGAAATAAAATGCTATAACACATAGATTAATAAAAAATCCTTAAGTGTACACTTAAGGATTTTTGCATTAATTATTGGGTCTATAATATTTGGTGTTGGTATTTGTAAAAATACTAATGCCTTTATTTTTTGCAAAAAAAAATTGAGACAAATAAAAAAATCCGTTACAATTAAGTTGCGACACCAAAAGAAAGGATG
>NZ_WJWY01000010.1 GCF_010367435.1 Fusobacterium sp. IOR10 | reverse complement strand
GAGTAGTACAAAAAGTTGGTCAAGAAGAAAATCCTGCAAACTTTTTATTAATGCATGCAATGGGACCAAATGTTGCAGGAGTAATAGGGTCAGCAGTTGCAGCAGGGGTATTATTAAATATATTTGGGTAAACTAAAAAATATATACAGATTATAAAAAGAGACTTTTTGGGTATTGTTCCATAAGTCTCTTCTGTATATTTTCAACGTATTGAGTTTAAAGTTAAATTATGATATAATACAATGTAAATAGATATTATGGGGAAGCAAAGGTTTCGACAGGGCTAAATGGTCATAGGTAGCAGGCCAGGTTGATCGCTGTGAGAGGTCAAATCATCTTTTAGATGACAACAATAATTACGCAATAGCTGCCTAGTTGCAGCTCGTCTTTGGACTTTCTCTTCTGTAAGAGAGTTCAGCCGAGACGTCACCAAAATACAGATTACCAACTGTGATTTC
Organism: Fusobacterium sp. IOR10; assembly: GCF_010367435.1. Taxonomy (NCBI): domain Bacteria; kingdom Fusobacteriati; phylum Fusobacteriota; class Fusobacteriia; order Fusobacteriales; family Fusobacteriaceae; genus Fusobacterium; species Fusobacterium sp. IOR10. The sequence continues at coordinate 80,263 of NZ_WJWY01000010.1, read as the reverse complement.
TCTAAGCTTTTGGGACATTCAAGAGGATAGCTTTTATCTGCCCTGTCTAAGGGAGGGATATTAGCGAAAATTAAATGTTAGACTAAGCTTGTAGAAGCCTATGGCGCCTTTAGTTTTGGACACGGGTTCGATTCCCGTCTTCTCCACCAATAACATCAATAATTACAACGAGTTAGAACGATCTAGCTCGTTTTTTTATTTTGAATGATAGTCTATAAAACAAGTGAAATAATTACTTTGAATAATTCTTGTTTTTTTGCAATATAAATGGTAAAATAATTTTCAAATAAATTTTGTATAAAATATATATTAACAATAAATTAAAGTGTTTATCGGGAGGAAAAATGGTACTCAAGATTCAAGAATTAAATTTAAAAAATGAAATTTTAGCAGGTATAACAGTTGCTTTGGCCTTGCTTCCAGAAGTTATTGCCTTTGCATTTTTAGCAGGTATTGATCCAATAATTGCTTTACATGCTTCAATTATAATAGGCCTTTGCACATCAATATTTGGAGGAAGACCAGCTATGATATCAGGTGCTGCAGGAAGTGTTGCAGTTGTTTTTGTAGCTTTAATAGCTGTGCATGGGAAAGAATATCTATTTGCTACAGTTGCACTTATGGGTATTATTCAAATTTTAGTAGGAATTTTTAAGCTAGGTAAATTTGCTAGGATGATACCTTATCCAGTAATACTTGGTTTTGTAAATGGTTTGGCCATTGTTATATTTTTAGCTCAATTAAATCAATTTAAAATTGATGGGAAATATATGAATGGGATACAACTTTACGTTATGATTAGTTTAGTTATATTGACTATGATAATTGTGAAATTTTTACCAAAACTTACAAAGGTAGTTCCTAGTTCATTAGTTGCTATAATAGTAATTACTGGATTAAGTGTTTGGTTTGAAGGAAAAGGTATTCATATGCCAAATGTAAAAGAATTTGCAAAGGGTGGAATATCAGGAGGATTACCTAAATTTCATATGCCAAATTTACCTATTAATTTAGAAACTTTAAAAATAATATTCCCGTATGCTCTAACAGCAGCCTTAGCAGGGTTAATAGAATCTCTACTAACATTGTCTTTAGTGGATGATATTACAGATACAAGGGGAAAAGGAAATAGAGAATGTATTGGACAGGGAATTGGAAATTTATTAAATGGTTTCATGGGTGGAACAGGTGGTTGTGCTATGATAGGACAATCAATGGTAAATCTTACTAGTAATGGACGTGGAAGATTATCAGGTGTTGCAACAGCTTTAGCTATGTTATCCTTTGTTTTATTTGGTTCTAAAATGATAGAGATAATTCCTTTAGCAGCATTGGTTGGAGTTATGTTCATGGTTGTTATAGAAACTTTTGCTTGGAATAGTTTAAGATTAGGAAACAAGGTTCCTAAAAAAGATGTATATGTTATAGTGATAGTAGCAATTATCACTGTATTCCATGATTTAGCCCTAGCAGTTATAGTAGGTGTTATAATTTCTGCTCTAATTTTTGCCTGGGAAAAGGGAGAAAAAATTAGTTATAAAACTAATATTAATGAAGGTGGATGCAAAACTTATGTTATAGAAGGACCATTATTTTTTGGTTCAACTTCTAATTTTAAAGAATTGTTCAATCCTAAAGAGGATCCTAAAAAAGTATATATAGATTTTAAGAATTCTTACATAAGTGATCACTCTGCAATAGATGCTATTAATACTATTACAGAAAAATATTCAGAATTAGGAAAAGAAATTCACTTGAAACATTTAAGCCCTGATTGTTTGTTGCTGTTAAAAAACGCAGAAGCTATAATAGAAGTAAATGTATATGAAGATCCTAAATATCATGTGGCAGATGACACTTTAGCATAGGCAGTAGATTTAAACACAAAAAAAGCACAGATTTCTGTGCTTTTTATTTTTATATATATTATTTTTTAGATGAGAACCAATAAACAACAGAAGGATTTGAGCTAGGATTTTTGTACCTATGTGGACTTCCATTTTTAACAATAACACAATCCCCTTCTTTAAGATGATAAAGTTCTTTATCCACTTCTATTTCAAGTTCCCCTTTAATAACAACTCCAATTTCATCATATGAATGCCCCCAAGACATTTCACTAAAATTGTCGCCATTTTCAATAGTTATAGCTATTCCATTAAAATGAGATTTACCATTTAGCAAGCTTTCTACTTTAATATGAGACTCCAAGTTAGAAAAAATTTCTTCTCTTTCTTCTTTTCTTGTTATAGGAGAATAGTCATTATTAGAATCTAATATTTCCATAAGGTTAACGTTTAATACTTGGCAAATTTGTTGCAAATTACTTATGGATGGACTATTAACATCCCTTTCAATATTACTTAAAAAACCAATTGATAGTTTAGTAATTTCAGAGATATATTTCAATGTATAATTTTTTTTCTTTCGAATAGCCTTTATTTTTTTTCCAAGTGTCATTATGAACCTCCAGTGTAAATTATTATTTATTATATCATAGTTATAGAAAAAAAAGAAATTTATCAGTATAGTGAAATTATAGTTTTATATAAAAATATAAGGGGTTAAAATACAAAATATTTTAATTATGACACAATATAATATAAAATACTTATAAAAAACACAAAAAATTAAAATACAGGATATTTTTTTCATAATAATGAAAAAAATATTTGAAATAATGAAAGACCTATGCTATAATTTTTCATGTATAAAAAAAAGTATAATATTCATAAAGAGAACGAAAACTCTATGAAGTTATACAAATTAAAAATTAATTAATTAAAATTTATTTAAAATGGGAGATCACATGGAAATTTTAAAGGGGATTGTTTTATTATTAGTTGTTTTAGTAGGTTTTTCGCTGTTTAGTTTAAAAATGCCAAAGGGAATGAAGGCAATGGGAGCTTTAGCAGGGGCAGCTACAGCAAGTTTTCTAGTGGAAGCTTTTCAACGTTATGTTGGTGGAGATTTATTAGGAGTTGAATTTTTAGGTGGAGTTGGAGATGCAGCAGGATCAATGGGTGGAGTTGCAGCAGCAGCTTTAGTTCCTTTAGCATTGGGTGTTAATCCAACATATGCAGTTTTAGTTGGCGTTTCAGTTGCAGGATTTGGTATATTACCAGGATTTTTAGCAGGATATGTATTGGCATTTATAATACCTAAGGTAGAAGAAAAAGTACCTCAAGGATTAGATTTAATATTTATTATTTGTTTTATAGCACCTTTAGCTAGATTAATTGCAACAGTTTCTGATCCATTGGTAAATGCAACATTATTAAATATAGGAAAAATATTAGAACAAGCTTCTCATACAAGTCCAATACTTATGGGTATTGTTTTAGGGGGAGTAATAACTGTTGTAGCAACAGCTCCTCTTTCTTCAATGGCTTTAACAGCTATGTTAGGCCTTACTGGAATACCAATGGCAATAGGGGCTCTATCTGTTATGGGATCATCATTTTTAAATGGAGTATTTTTCCATAGAATGGGATTTGGAGGAAGAAAAACTACAATAGCAGTTGCAATAGAACCTCTAACTCAAGCAGATGTAATTTCAGCAAATCCAATACCTGTATATGTAACTAATTTTTTTGGTGGAGCAATTGCAGGTGTTATAGTTTCAACTTACGGATTAGTTAATAATGCAACAGGAACAGCTACTCCAATTGCAGGACTTATGGTTATGTATGGTTTTAATAATCCATTAGTAGTTACAAAAGTAGCTTTAATGTGTGCTGTTACAGGTGGAGTTACAGGTTATTTAGGTTCATTATTATTTAAAAATTATAAGATAAAAACAGTTGATGAAATAAGAGGAAATTAGATAAAATTAAAAAAATTAATATATAATTTTTTAAAGGGGGCAACTAGTGGATAGTTTAAAGGAATTATTTAAAATAGGATGTGGACCATCTAGTTCTCATACTATGGGACCAGAAAGAGCAGCTAAAAAATTTAAAAAAGAAACTGAAGATGCTGCATCTTATAGAATAGAACTTTACGGAAGTTTAGCAGCAACAGGAAAAGGACATTTAACAGATTGGATTATAGAAAAAACTTTAGAGCCTAAAAAAACAGAAATTATTTGGATGCCTGAGTTTGTACATGAGTTTCATACTAATGGAATGAAATTTCAAGCTTTGGATTTAAAAGGAAAAGTTATCAAGGAATGGTTAGTTTTTTCAGTTGGTGGAGGAAGTATAAAGGATTTAGAAACTAATTCTTCTGAAATAGAAGAATGCTATAAATTAAATAAGATGGATGATATTATTAAATGGTGTCATGAAAATAATAAAGAACTTTGGGAATATGTTGAATTTTCTGAAGGAAAGGATATTTGGAATTATTTGGGAGATATTTTAGATACTATGAACGCTGCTATAGATGTTGGTATTAGAAAAGATGGGATTCTTCCAGGAAAACTAAAGTATCAAAGAAAATCTAAAAAATTATATGATAAAATAGATAAGAAAAAAAATTATCTAGTTATAACACAAAAAATATTTGCATATGCTTTAGCTGTTGCAGAGGAAAATAGTAGTGCTGGAACAATAGTTACAGCTCCAACTTGTGGAGCAGCAGGTGTAATTCCAGGATTGTTGAGAGCATTAATAGAAGAATATCAATTGGATAGAGAAATTTCTTTAAAGGCTTTGGCAATTGCAGGATTAATAGGAAATTTAATAAAGGAAAACGCAACTATATCAGGAGCTGAAGCAGGTTGTCAAGCTGAAATAGGAGCTGCGTGTTCAATGGCCTCTGCAATGGCAGTATATATTTTAGATGGAACATCTGAACAAATAGAATATGCTGCTGAAATGGGATTGGAACATCATTTGGGAATGACTTGTGATCCTATTGGTGGATATGTTCAAATACCTTGTATTGAAAGAAATGCAATAGTAGCAGTAAGATCCTTAAATACAGCTAATTATGCATTATCAACTTCAGGGGAACATACAATAAGTTTCGATCAAGTTGTTATAACTATGAAGGAAACAGGATGCGATATGTGTCCTGCTTACAAGGAAACTTCTTTAGGTGGACTGGCTAAATATTATAATAAATTTTTACAAGTTTAAATAACAAAAGCATGGAAATTAATTTCCGTGCTTTTAATTTTTATTTAGCTAGTTTATAAATAGCTTCAACATATATTTGTAATAGAGTATCAATTGTATCTAAATCTATACATTCATTTTTTTGATGCATTGTATCAGGGGTACCTTTTAGCAAAGCACCAAAGGCAACACAGTTCTTTACAGCCTTTGCATAAGTTCCTCCACCACTTGCTAGAGGGGCACAATCTGTATCCCCAGTAACTCTACTGTAGACTTCAGTAAGTGTTTGAACTAAAGGGTCATCTTTTCTAACATATAGAGGTTTTTCTTCCTTTAATACAGAAAAATCCATTCCATATTTTTCCAAAAGAGTAAGAACTTTATTTTTAATTTCTTCCCCATTAGCAGTGACAGGATATCTTGTATCAAGGGAAATATTCATATATCCATTTTCAATAAATGCTTTTCCATAACACATAGATATTTCACCAGAAGGCTCATCTTCATAGAAAAGTCCAGCTGATTTACCATTAAATTCCATTTTAATATTTTCAGCAAAGAATTTAGCCATTGTATTTAAACCTGTAATATCCAAATCTAGAGAATGTATAAATAACATAAGTGCAGTTAAAGAATTATATCCTAAATGTGGATGTGCAGCATGTGCAGCTTTTCCCATTGAAGTAACAACAACTTTGTTATCAATAACTTCAGCTGACAACTTATATTCTTTCCCTTCATTAAATACAGGAATATTTTTATTAATAATTTCTTTAGTTGATATAGGTAAAGTAAGAACAGCTTTTTCAGGAACAGCATTTAAAACCTTTCCTCCTAAAATATCCAAATCTTTACAATCAGTTTTTATTTTAATTAATCCTCTGAAAATTCCCTTTTCAGCAAAGGTTACAGGAAACTCACTGTCAGGGGTAAAAGCTAAAGTTGGTTGTGGCATATTTAATTTTCCAAAGTAATGTTTCATACATCCCCAATTAGTTTCTTCATTAGCTCCAACAATCATTCTAACTTTTTTCTTTAAAGGAATATTCATATCTTTTAAAGCTTTCATAGCATAAAGACAAACCATTAGAGGTCCCTTATCATCAAGAGTTCCTCTTCCATACATTTTATTATCAACTATTTTTCCAGAAAAAGGTGGGTAGTCCCATCCAGTTCCTTCAGGAACAACATCAACATGTCCAACAATACCTAAAGTTTCTTCTCCTTGACCAAAATCTATATGTCCAACATAATTATCAAAATTTTCAGTTTTGAAGCCTAAATTTTTAGCAACTCCTAAGAAGTGTTCTAAAGCTTTAGCAGGACCTTCACCAAATGGCATTCCTGGTTTAGCTTCCTCTTCTACACTTTTAATTTGAATAGATTCTTGTAAAGAAGAAATAACATTATTTTTATATTTTAAAACTTCATTTTGAATATTCATACATCCTCCTTAATTTATTTTGGCGGAAGTGTGAAGGAATCGAACCTACCAACGAAATAATCGCCAAGACAGTTTTGAAGACTGCTAAAAGCACCAGCTTTTATCCACTTCCAGATAAATATACCAAAAGTATATATCTATAGTATAACAAAAAACAAATTAAAAACAAATAAAAATTAAGAGGTAGATTTTTAAATTAAAAATGATATACTATTAGTAGCATAAGATGGAGGTGATTTAGAAGTGAGATATATTTCATCAGAAAAAGAATTAAAAAGAATTTCTATTTATACAAATATGCCTGAAATAAAAGACTTGCTTTCTATAGGATTTTATAAAAGTGATTTAAATGTTAAGGATGAAAAAATAAATATAGCTATAATTGATTCCTCAGAACCATTTTTTATAAAAAGAATAGGGGAATCTGAAATAATATTTGATGTAACAGGTGGATATCCTAAAATAAAACAAAAAATATATAGGGGAAACAACAAAGAAAATAGAAAAAATTCTAAAATATGGTTAGAATTTATAATTGCATTATTTTCTGTAGATGGTTGTTCAGAACCTTTTAGTCTATTTGAATTTTTTAAAGAAATGGAAAGCTATGTGAAAATTAAAATAAAAAAATATCCTCTAACAAAGGAAATAATTCAAGATCTAGATGATTATGACAAGACAGAAGTTTCTAGGAAAAATAATAAAAGAATGCTTTTATTTTTAGCAAATGCCTATAAGATTTTTCCAAATAAAGATAAAAACAATCTTAAATTTGGAATGGAAAAAAAATATGGAATTAAAAGTTTTTTAAAGTGTTCAAAAATAATGTTTGACCCAGAAAGTAGCATACCAGGTTATATTTTTGAAATAGAAAAATCAGATATGTAAAAAAAAACTAGATATTTTAAATATCTAGTTTTTTTATTAAAAATATTTTTTTAAAAATTCAACAATTCCATCTTCATCATTACTTAAAGTGGAATAATTAAGTCTTTTTTTAAAATCCTCTTGAGAATTTCCCATTGCAACTCCATACTTAACAACTTTTAACATTTCAAAATCATTTTCAGCATCTCCAAAGGCACAAGTTTCATCAACTGAAATATTTAAATTATTTAAAAGCCATTTTAAAGTTTCTCCCTTATTTGTTTTTTTATTTAAAACTTCTAAAAATATTTTACTAGAAAAAGTAGTGTGAACATTGTTGTCAGTTCTTTCTAGTATAATTTTTTCTAGTTCTAAAAGTTTTTCATAAGGAGCAATGAATAAATTTTTAGGCATGTTATAATCTTCAAAAGTATCAAAATTCTTTTCATGAGCATGGATATTACATTTTTTACAGTAAAATTCAACTTCTTTTCTGTTGATATTTTCACAGTAAAGTTTATCATTTTGGTATAAGTTAAGATGAGTTTTAGTTTCTCTAGAAATTTCAATCATTTTTTTAACATATTCCCCTTGTAAATTTCCTTGAAAGACAACTGAATTATCCTTAGAATCAAAAACATTAGCTCCGTTATAACAAATAACAAAACCATTTTTCAACCCAATTTCTTTAATTAATGGGATAGTACTGTAATAGGCACGTCCTGTTGCAATTATAATTATGACTCCTTTTTTTTCAAGTTCTAAAAGAAAGTTTTTAGTTCTTTCAGATGGATGATGATTACTAGTAAGTAAGGTTCCGTCCATATCTAAGGCGATCGCTTTTATTTTCAAAATTATACCTCCATTTAAAATCTAATTATATTATACATTACTAATTAAAAAATATAAAATTAAATTTTTTTTAATTTAAAGAATTTGATATAATACTAAATGGAGGTTGAAATGATAAAATTAAATGAAAACGAAGTTATAAATAATCTTTTAAATAAAAATCTAAAAATAGTTCAAAGACCTGATTATTTTAATTTTTCCTTGGATTCCTTGTTAGTCTCTAATTTTATATCTTTAGGAAAAAAAATTAATAAAATTGTTGATTTGGGAACTGGAAATGGAGCTATACCCTTATTTTTATCTGAAAGAACAAAGGGAACAATAAAAGGAATTGAAATACAAAAGGTTTCAGCTGATTTAGCTAAAAAGAATATAAAAATTAATAATTTGGAAAATAGAATAGAAATTATAAATGACAATATGAAAAATTGGAAAAATTATTTTAAGCATGGATCTCAAGATGCAGTTATTTCCAATCCACCTTTTTTTAAATTTAATGGAAATGAGGAATTTTTAAATGATTTAGACCAGTTAACTTTAGCAAGGCATGAGATTACAATAAACTTAGAAGAAATAATTGAAATAGCCTCTTGCTTGTTAAAGGATAAGGGATATTTTGCAATGGTTCATAGACCTGATAGACTTTTAGAAATAATAGATATAATGAGAAAATATAAGATAACACCTAAGAAAATAAGATTTTGTCATACTAAATTAGATAAGCAAAGTAAAATTTTATTAATTGAAGGGGTTAAATTTGGTGCAGAAAATATGAAGATTTTACCTCCTTTAATAGCCCATGACAATGATGGGAAATATTCAAAGGAAGTACTTAATATGTTTCAACCAGTGAAGCTTGAAAAAAACGAATAGTTTAACTATTCGTTTTTTATTTAAACTTTAAGAATAAATGGATCTTATTTTTTTTTCAAGGGAAGTTGGAAGATGATAGTTTTCCTCTGAAATAACCTTTAAAGCATTAAAAGGTTTATTTTTATAAGCAGCTCTGTCTTTTTTTGAAGAAGAAATTTCTTCCTCTATGTCGTTGTTAAAGGCAACAAGACTTCCTATTGAATTGTTAATTAGAGCTGATATTTGTCTATTTTTAAATTTAGAATTTTCTTTTTCCTCAAAGGTTCTCCAGTAATGATTATCCTTATCAAAAACTGCCACATAAGGAACTTTGAAATTATTTAAAAGGCATATAAATTGTGGGATTGTACTCTTGCTACCACATTCAATTATTGAATAGTCATATTTAAATATACCTAATTTTTTAGCTAAAAATGAAATAACAATTTTATCAGTTTGCCCTTCCACAAGAATTACTTTTTTAGCAAAAAATAATTCAGCTCTGTCTGGGTTAATCCAATAGTTCATGTTAAATGCCTTTATTTCATCATCTCGAAAAAGTTCATTATCTGTTTGAGTGAGCTCTATTTTATTGTTCTGTTTTTTTATTAGGCAAATTGATTTATATTGTTTTAATCCTATAAAACAGCTAGAATAGGTTTTAATATAAATTTTAGTTCCTCTATTTGTTAATTTTATAAAATAATTATAAAGCTCTCTTTCCCTTTGGGGATGAAGATATAGTTCAGGTTCTTCAAATAGGATAATAGTTTCCCCTAAAAGGGTATTGGTTTTTTCAATGGATTGTAAAGAAACACTTTTAAAAAATTCAAATAGAAGATTTCTATAGAGTTCTTTATCATAGTATTCAGTATTTAATTTTTTTGAGAATTTTTCCAATTCCTTGTCAATTTCACTTGGAGCAGAAGAATGTTTTTTTAGAACATTATAGAGGGAAATTCCAATTTCTTTAAAATTATTCTCTAAATTACCTTGTATATAAATAAAATCAATTTTATTTATAAAGTCTTCATATTCTTTTTGTGTTATTTTATTCCATGTGTCATTATATTTCATAAAATATTCAACAGTGGTATTAATAATAATTTTTAATTTGTAAACGTGACTGTTTTCATAAAATATAAATTTTAATGTACAATTTTTTTTCTTGTCATATATATCTTTCATATTCAAGGGTTTTTTATTAAATCCATAAAGTATACAGGAGATAATGTCGTCAGTACCTTCAGTGCTATGCCCTAAAAAAAGCATTAGGTTTTCAAAATGTATTTCAGTTTCTTTGATGTTTCTCCAGTTTTTAATAGAAATAAGTTTAAGTTCCATAGTGTTGTCTCCTTCAAAAGATAAGCTTTATTTATTTTGTGGTATATGATAATATTACCTCAAGAAGATAAAAAAATCAAAATAAAATATTTAGAGGGGTGAAAATGAAAAAAATAAAAAATATAATTTTTTTATTAATAATAATAAGTACAAGTTCTTTTTCTGAAAATAAGATTAATACTTTATTTTTATATAATAATTATCAACTTGAAAATAAAATAGGATATAATGTTTTTAAAATGGCTATGAAAGGCTATGAAAAAATTAATGATAAAAATGATCATTATTTTTCAATAATAGATTATTCAAAGCCATCCTATGAAAAAAGAATGGTTGTACTAAATTTAAAGGAAAAAAAATTAGAATATTATACCTATGTGGCCCATGGGAAAAATAGTGGAGCTGAAAAAGCCATAGCTTTCTCTAATAAATTAAATTCTTATAAAAGTTCACTGGGATTTTATGTTACAGAAAAACCTTACTATGGAAAATTTGGATATTCTTTAAGATTGAGGGGATTAGAAGAAAATTTTAATTCAAATGCTAAAGTAAGAAATATAGTTTTTCATGGCTTAGAGGAAGATGGTAAAAAATCAATTGAAAATTATGGATTTTTATGTAGAACAGAGGGATGCCCTGGAATTCCTAAAGAAATATCAAGGGAAGTTATTGAAAAAATAAAAAATGGAACAGTTATATTCATATATGGAGAAGATAAAATGTATTTGAAGAACAGCAAATATATTAAATAATAGAAATTAAAGGAAGAGCGAAAGCTCTTTTTTTTATACAAGGAAAAATGCAAGCTAAATAAAATAGTTTGACTTTCAAAATAAAAGATAGTATAATAAAATTACAAAAAACAGAATTGAAAGGAGCTAAAAAATGAGTATAGGAATTTTTTATGGAAGTTCAACAGGAATAACAGAGGATGTATCAAAAAAAGTAGGGGACTTATTAGGTGCTGATGTAATGGAAGTTTCAGAAATTGAAAAAGTTGAAAATTATGATTTTGCTATATTTGCTTCGTCAACTTGGGGAATGGGAGATTTGCAAGATTCTTGGATGGATGCTTTGGATGTTTTAAAAACAAAAAATTTATCAGGGAAAAAAGTAGCCTTTATAGGTGTTGGAGACCAAGGAGCCTTTTCAGATACCTTTGTAGATGCTATAGGAATAATATATGAGGAAATAAAAGATATGGGAATAAAAGTAGTTGGTCAAACTTCAACAGATGGTTATGATTTTTCTGAGTCAAAGGGAGTTATAGATGATGACTTTATAGGTCTTGTTATTGATGAAAATAATCAAAGTGATTTAACTGACCAAAGAATAAAAGAATGGGTTGAAAGAGTTAAATAATTATGAGTATAGATAAAAGAAAAGAATTAGATGTTTTTTTTCATATGATATATGAATTAGACAAAGGAATTAGAGGCCTTGCTCTACTAACAACCAATGAGAATAATTTAGATGCAATTATGGAGAAGTTGTCAGCTAGTAACTACGATTTTATAATAGAAAAATTAAACTCAGAGTATATAAATATATTCTTTGGGAAAAAATCTCAGATACAAGTTGTAAAAAAAATGAAAAGAAATTCTCTAAAAGAACTTAATCCAGAAGAAGACTTTATATTAGGAGTGTTACTAGGTTATAATGTTTCAGTTCAATGTGAAAGGTATTTAGGGAAAAACAGTTAAATTATCAGGGAATATACAATCATTTAATAATAGCATTAAAAGAAAAAAAGATATGAAAGTATCTTTTTTTCTTTTATTTAAAAATTTATTTTGAAATTTTTAGAAGAAGGGTTATACTATTAGAGATTTCAAATAAAAGGAAGTGACAAAATGATTATTGATAAAATAGAAAATATAAAAAAATATAAAGGATTAAGTGAAAATTTAGATAGAGCAATAGAAAGTATTGTTAAAAAGGAATATTTACAAGGAAAACCAGGGAAAAATATAATATATGATAATGAGGTATTTTTCAACTATGATATTGTAAATACAAGGGAGGAAAAGGATTCATTTTATGAAATTCACAAAAAATATATAGATATACAAATTCCAATTAATAGTGATGAAAATTATGGGTTTTCTTTTTCTGTTGATGGAATGGAAGTAAAGGAAGCGTATAATGTGGAAAAGGATTATGCTTTTTACAATGGAAAAGTTGAAAATAAAGTTAAGTTAACTTCAAAAGACTTTATTATTTTTTTCCAAGAAGAACCTCATATGCCTCTATTAATGGTTGATAATAAAAAGAAAATACAAAAAGTTATTTACAAAATAAAAATAAAATAATTTTATGAAAATATTTGTTTTATGATATAATATTTAGAAGTAAAAAAAGAAAAAAGAAAAGAAGGATGGAATATGAAGAAATTATTAATAACACTTTTACTAGGATTTACATTAATAGGATGTAGCAATTTAGAAAATAAAAAAGAAAATGTATTTGTTCCAGAAAGTATTTTACCAAAGGATGTAAGAGCAGTTTCTGTTTATAAAAAAACTTATGACAAGGAAAATAAAATAGCTTATGTTAAAGGGGAAACAGAACCTTTCACAGGAGTCTTCACTCTAAAATATATAGATCATATACTTCGTTTTGAGCAATATAAAGATGGAAAGTTAGATGGAGATGTTGCTTGGTTCAATAATGAAGGTGTTCTTGGAATGAGACATAAGTATAAAGATGGAAAGTTAAATGGAGAACAATATACCTACTATGATAATGGTAATATTAGATCAATTATAACTTATGTTGATGGACAGTTAAATGGTAAAATAGAATGGTATACTAGAGATGGTATTTTATTTGATAGTAGAGAAATAATCAATGGTACTGGGGAATATATACTGTACTGGGAAAACGGGAAAGTTCAAGAGGAAGGAAACTATAAAAATGGTAGAAAAATAGGTTCTTGGAAAAAATACAATAATACTGGAGAAATTATAAAGGACACAGTTTATTCTAAAAATGGATATATTTCCAAAGTAAGATGGTATAGATAATTATGGATATAAGAGCACTAGAAAAAACAAATAAAATTGGGTATATATTTGATATTTATTATGATGGAAAATTTTTTGATTCCTTTGATGAAATGAAAGATAAAAATACAGTTAAGGGAAATTTCAAAACAGTTATGAATTCATTAGGTTTTACATGGGCTAAGGGAATTCAACAGGGAGGAAGGACAGATGCCAGGGTTACAGGAAGTAATTGTCTTTATATTAGTAGTATTTTCAGTGGAAATATTCAAAAGATAATAGATGGCTTCAATGAAAAATTTAATGGTAAAATGAAGATAACAAGGGTGAGAAGAACTATTCCTAACTTGGCATTTCCAGATTTTGTAGAGGGAAGAAAGTACATTTATTCATATCCTTTGAAAAAAATAAAAAGAGATACTGAAGAAATAAACAAATTATGTAAGGAATTAAGTGGTACTTATGATGTAAGTGAGTTTACAGATAGTAAGGGTAAAAAGTTAAAAGAACATATTAGAAGTGTTGATATTTTATTTGAAAATGGAAAGTTAATATTTCAAGGAAATTCTTTTATGCCAAAACAAGTTAGAATAATGAGTTCATATATATTAACTGACTCTAAAGAACCTCTTCCAGGTAAATTTTTAAAATTAAGTGAAATTTTATTAAAAGAAGAGTTATTAGATAATATTTTTCTTGAAAGTGATATGAAAATAGAGAATGTTGAAAAGATTTATGTGAATAAAAAGGAAGATCTTTATATTTTTTATATTGATAAAAAATTAAAGGGGGAACTTATAGGAACAAAGGGTAAAAACATAAGAAAATTAAGAAAAGAATTAAATGGAAATATTATTGTGAGAGAAGTATGATAGTTTCTAGAATAAAACAAGGATTAACTTATATTTTTTGTAAATATAATAGTAAAAATGATAAAGTTGTTAAAATCATTTTAAATAAAGATGAATTTAAAATTTTCAAAAAAATGAGTGAATACGACAAAATTCACTCATTTAATTTGTATAAGAGAGTAAAACATAATAAAGTTTTAAAGAAGGATCCTCTTTATTTGAAATTAGCTTTACTCCACGACTGTGGAAAAGAAAACTATTCTTTAATTAGAAGAATTAAGAAGGTTTTAATAGGGGACAAAAAACTAGAGAATCATAGTGAATTATCCTATGAAAAATTAAAAAATATAAATTTAGATTTAGCAAAGAAAGCAAGGGAGCATCACATGGAAAATCTAAATTTTAAAATGGAAATCTTTAAAAAGTTAGATAATAAATAAAATTTAGGGAGAAAAAATGAAAGTAAATTTAAGTAAATATCTTTTGTCAGTTGAAAAACCAGCACAATATTTAGGGAATGAAATTAATAGTTATCATAAGACTAATGCTAAGGCAAGAATGTGCTTAGTTTTTCCAGATCTATATGAAGTTGGAATGTCAAATTTAGGAATAAAAATATTATATTCCATATTAAATAAAGTTGAAGATTTTTCTCTTGAAAGAGGATTTCTACCAATGGAAGATATGGAAGAAATAATAAGAAGGGATAATATACCTTTATTTGCTGTTGAAAGTAAAAGTGAACTTAATGATTTTGACATATTAGGTTTTTCTCTTTCTTACGAAATGAGTTATCCAAATGTTTTAAATGCTTTGGATTTAGCAGGTATTCCCCTTAGAAGAGAGGAAAGAACTGAGGAACATCCTTTGATTATGGCTGGGGGAACTTGTGTTATGAATCCTGCTCCACTTAAAAAATTTGTAGATTTTTTAATGATAGGTGATGGGGAAGAAACAATGGTTCAAATGGCAAAAATATTAATTGAAAATAAAGATAAGACAAAAATTGAAAAATTAAAAGCATTAAAGGATATAGAGGGGATATATATACCTTCACTTCATGATGGAAAAACAAAGGTGAAAAGAGCAATATTGAGAGATTTAAATAAATCAGATTCCTATGAGAAACAATTGGTACCTTACATGTCCATAGTTCACGACAGAGCAACAATAGAGATACAAAGGGGATGTACTAGAGGATGTAGATTTTGCCAAGCAGGAATTGTTTATAGACCAGTTAGAGAAAGAACCTTAGAAAATAATATAAAATTAATAGATGAAGTTTTAGACAATACAGGATACGGGGAAGTATCTTTATCTTCTCTAAGTAGTAGTGATTATACTAATATAGATAGTTTAATTCTATCAATAAAAGAAAATCATGGGGAAGACAGTGTTGGAGTATCCCTACCTTCCCTTAGAATGAATACCCATTCTGTTGATGTTGCTCAAATTATAAGTGGAGGTAAAAGAACAGGTTTTACCTTTGCTCCAGAGGCAGGAACTCAAAGACTTAGAGATATTATAAATAAAGGTGTAACAGAAGAGGAAATTATGGATACAGCTTTAGCTGCAGTAAAAGCTGGATGGATTTCTTTGAAATTTTATTTCATGATAGGTCTTCCCTTTGAGACAATGGAAGATATAAATGGAATTTATGATTTAGTTAAGAAGGTTTCCATAGCTTGTAGAAAGATAAATAGAAGGTTAAACATAACAGTTAGTGTTGCTAACTTTATTCCAAAACCACATACGCCATTTGAATTTTGTAAACAAATGTCAATGGAAGAAATGCTTGAAAAGAAAAAATATCTAAGAAATATTTTTGCCAAAGCAAAGGGAATTTCATTGAAGATACATTCTCCTAAAAAATCTTTTTTAGAGGGGCTAATTTCTAGAGGGGATGAAAGGACAGGAGATTTGATAGAGCTAGCCTTTAAGAAGGGCGTAAAACTAGACGATTACAGGGACAACTATGACATATGGATGGCTGCTATGGATGAATTAGGTATGTCTTGGGAAGATTATTTCAAAAGAAGAGATATGAAACAAGAATTGCCTTGGGATATAGTTGATATTGGAGTGTCAAAGGAATTTTTAATAGAAGAATATGAAAAAGCTTTAAAAATACAATTATCTCAAGATTGTAGACAAGAATGTCTTGGGTGTGGTATGAAGAGAATAGTTCCTGAATGTGGTACTATTATAGATACTAGAAAATAAGGAGACTAAATGTTTAAGATAGAAAATGATTGGGATAATCTTTTAGAGGAAGAGTTTAAAAAAGAATATTTTCTCAAGTTAGTAGAGTTTTTAAAGGAAGAATATAAAAATAATATTATTCATCCAAATAGGGAAGAAATATTTTCTCCATTTAAATTTTCAAGCTATAAAGATACAAATATATTAATACTAGGACAAGATCCGTATCATGGAGAGAATCAAGCTCATGGATTGGCATTTTCAGTGAAACCAGGAATTAAAATACCACCTTCTCTTAGGAATATTTACAAGGAAATAGAATGTGAATTGGGAATAGAAAAGCCTAATAATGGATATTTAGTTTCATGGGCAAAGCAAGGTATGCTTATGATGAATACTGTACTAACAGTTAGAGATGGAAAAGCAAATTCTCACAAGGGGAAAGGATGGGAAATCTTTACAGATAAAGTTATAGAACTTTTAAATAAAAAAGAAGAACCAGTAATTTTTATTTTATGGGGAAACAATGCTAAGAAAAAAAATAAATTAATAGATTCTACAAAACACTATGTAATAGAAGGTGTTCATCCTAGTCCTCTGTCAGCAAGTCGTGGATTTTTTGGATGTAACCATTTTATAGAGGTTAATAGAATATTAAAATCTTTAGGAAAAAAAGAAATAGATTGGTCAATTCCAAATATAATAGAATAAAAAAAATGAGATAATCTTATATTTGAGATTATCTCATTTTTTTATTAAAATTTGTTGACAGATGAAAATAAGAGGAGTATAATTCAAACGTGCATATGCACAGAATAATTTTTTTGGAGGTGTCTATGCCTGGAATAAAGAAAAAAAGATGTTGTCGAAGTTTGGATAATGAAGTATTTTTTAGACCTGCTGGGATTCCATTTCCACTACTTGAAATAGTAGAACTACAGTTAGATGAATTTGAAGCAATAAGACTTTGTGATTATGAGGGAAAAAGTCAAATAGAAACTGGGGAAATAATGGGGATATCTAGGGGAACTGTTCAAAGACTAATAGGCTCAGGAAGAAAAAAAATAATGGATGCTTTTTTACATTTAAAGGGAATAAGTATAAAAAATATATATGAGGATAGAAATAAGGAGATGAATACAAAGGATGCAAAAACAAATGAGTGAGCTTGATTTAAGAGTGAAGGACAACATGGGGAAAATAAAACATAAAATTGTTGTTATGAGTGGAAAGGGTGGAGTTGGAAAATCTACAGTTTCAACAAATATAGCTTATGGATTAGCATTAAAGGGATATAAAGTTGGAATATTAGATGCTGATCTTCATGGTCCAAATGTAGCATTAATGTTAGGGCAAGAGGGGAAAAAATTACCAACATTTGAACCTATAAGTCTTTTAGATGGGAAATTAAAAGTAATATCTTTAAGCTTTTTCTTAGGGTCATCAGATGATCCTGTAATTTGGAGAGGTCCAGCTAAAATAGGAGCTATTAATCAAATGCTAGGTGACGTAAAATGGGGAGAATTAGATTATTTAGTAGTTGATTTACCACCTGGAACAGGGGATGAACCATTAACAATTGCTCAATCAATAGGAGATGCTGATGGAAGTGTAATAGTTACAACTCCTCAAGATGTTGCAATATTAGATTCTAGAAAATCAGTGAAATTTTCAAAATTAGTAAATTTACCAATTTTAGGTGTAGTTGAAAATATGAGTGGTTTTGTATGTCCTCATTGTGGAGAAAGAATTGACATATTTAAAAATGGTGGTGGAGAAAAAGCAGCTAATGAATTAAGTGTTGGCTTCCTAGGTAAAATTCCAATGAACACAGCAATAGTAAGTGCAGGGGATGATGGGAAACCTTATATTGCAAGTGAAGATAAAAATGCAGCTCATGATGCAATTAACGATATTATTAACAAACTAGTAGAAAAAACACAAAACACAAAATAGAAAATAAGGGGGCAAAGGAATGGCAATAAAAATAGTATTTCCAACAAATGATGAGGTAATGGTAGAGGAACATTTTGGACATTGTGCTAAATTTTGTGCAGTAACAGTTGAAGATGGGAAAGTTATAAATAGAGAAATAATACCAGCTCCAGAACATCAACCAGGAGTATTCCCTAAATTTTTAGGAGAACAAGGAGCAAATGTAATAGTTACTGGAGGAATGGGACAAAGAGCAGTTGATTTATTTCACGCTCAAGATATTCAAGTTTTTTTAGGAGCAACAGGAACAATTGAAAAAAATCTAGAGGAACTAATGAAAGGGGAATTAATTTCCAAGGGAAGTGCTTGTACTCACGAACATGGAGAACATGATCACCAATAATTAAAGGGGGCAATTATGATTATAGCAATAGCATCAGCAGGGGTTAATTTAAGTTCAGAAGTAGCTGAAAGATTTGGAAGAGCAGAATATTTTATAATATATAATACTGAAACAAAAGAGTTTAAAGCAATTAAAAATACATCTAAGGATGATGTTTCAGGAGCTGGACAAAAGGCAATAAAAACACTTTATAATAATAATGTTAAAGAAGCAATAGTTCCAGAATTTGGTCCTAAAGCAAAAGTAGCAGCTAAAGAGTTTGAAATTAAAGGATACTTATATGGAGAATACAAAACTGTAGAAGCAGCTATAAAAGCCTATGAAAGTGGTCTTTTAGAAGAGGGAAAATTAGATGAAAAACCAGGTTTAAGAATGGTGTAATAATTTTAAAATTTAAGCTATCCCAATTGGGATAGCTTAAAACTTAATTAAAAGGAAGGTATTATGAAAATAGCTGTTTTAAGTGGAAAAGGTGGAACAGGGAAAACTACAATTAGTGGAAATTTATTCTACAGTATTCCTAATAGTTCAATAATAGACACAGATGTGGAAGAGCCAAATCAGCATATATTTTTAAAACCATCTATAGAAAAAGAAATGCCAATTTATACTGAATTTCCAGTTGTAGATCAAGAAAAATGTACTCTTTGTGGGAAATGTGAAGAACTTTGTAAATATAGTGCAATTATAGTTGGAAGGAAAAAAGTGGTTATCTTTGACAAAAGTTGTCATGATTGTGGAGGATGTAAAATAGTTTGTAAACCTAGAGCCATTACTTATGAAAAAAGAGAAATTGGAAAAATATACAAAGGGAAAGCTTATGGGAAGATAGTTGAATATGGAAAATTAAATGTTGGGGAATTATCAGGGGTAAAAATTATAAATAAATTAAAAGAAATATCTGATAATGAAGAAACTCTATTTATAGATTGTCCTCCAGGAACTTCATGTTCAACAGTTGCAGCAGTTGAAGATTCTAATTTTGCTATTATTGTAGTTGAACCTACTCCATTTGGTGTAAGTGATATGAAAATGGTAGTTTCAATGTTAAGGGATATGAATAAAAAATTTGCAGTGGTAATAAATAAGGCTGGTTTAGGTGATGATGAAGTATATGACTATTGTGAAGCTGAAGGATTATCAATAATAGGAGAAATTCCATTTGATAGAGAAGTAGCAGAACTATATGCAAAGGGAGAAATGGCTGCAGAAAAATTACCTAAATATAAACTTGAATTTGAAAAAATATTTGATAGATTAAGGAGAATGATATAATGAACATAAATGAAGTAGTAGTTATATCTGGAAAAGGTGGAACAGGGAAAACAACAATAACTGCCTGTTTAGTTCCTTATATTAAAGATATTGTAATTGCAGATTGTGATGTGGATGCTCCAGATTTAGATATATTATTTAATTCTGAAATTGAAAAAATTGAAAATTTTTCAGGGTTGGACAGAGCCCAAGTGGATAGAAGTAAATGTATAAAATGTGGAAAATGTTATGAGGTTTGTAAATTTGGTGCAATAACAAAAAATATTCAGCTTAATAATATAAAATGTGAAGGATGCTCAGTATGTGAAGTAGTTTGCCCTGTTGGAGCAATAAAAATGGTGAAAAATAAAACAGGGGAAGTTTATACTGGAAACACAAAATATGGGAAAATGATTCATGCAAAGCTTATTCCAGGGGAAGAAGCTTCAGGAAAATTAGTAGCTCAAGTTAGGAAGGAAGGAAAGAAATTTGCTAAAGAAAATAATATTAGAAATATTTTAGTAGATGGATCTCCAGGAATAGGATGTAATGTTATTAGCTCTATTATGGGAAGTAATAAAGTAATTATAGTTTGTGAACCTACATACTCAGGAATACATGATTTAAAAAGAGTTTATGAATTAGTATCAAACTATTCTATCAAAGTGTTTATAGTTATTAATAAATTTGATATTTCTTTGGAAATGACAGAAAAAATAGAAGAGTTTGCCAAAGAAAATGAAATTGAAGTAAGTTTAAAGGTACCCTTTGATAAAAGAATAGTACAATCAATTGTGGAGAAAAAAATCCCTTCAATAAAAGAAAAAAAATTATTTGAAAAAATAGGATTTTTTGAATTTGTAAAAAAAATAAAAGAATAAATAAAGGTCCCTAGAAAATTCTAGGGACCTTTTAAATTTTACTTTTTAACTTTCTTCTTAGTAGTTTTTTTCTTAGTGGCTTTCTTTTTAGTGGTTTTTTCCTTAGCTTCAACAATATTTCCATCTTTATCTAGATTTTTAATGTTTTTACATTCAGGATAACCAGTACAAGCTAAATATTTTCCCCATCTACTTCTACCAATTCTAAATGGTTTTCCACATTTTTCACAAACTCCAACTTTTGATAAAATTGCATCTTCTTCATCTTTAATAGCCTTCAGCATGGAATTTAATTTAACCACTCCATTTTCAACTGGAACCTCTTCATTGGCTAAAGCTTTCCTTATTTGAGAAGGAAGAGGAGTTCTAATATTGTCTTCAGAATAATTTTCACTTTCCAAATAACTACCAAATCTACCTAATTTCAATACCATTTTAGAACCAGTTTCAGATAAAACATCAGTTAATTTTCCTTTTTTATCAGCAATTCTTTTCTTTATTATTTCATTTACAATAATTTTTCCATTTTGTATATCTTCTCTTGGTAAATCAATACCTTTTAAAGAGAATTTTTCAGTACATTCTTCATTTTCACAAGCTAAATATCTACCAAATCTACCGTTTTTCATAAGCATAGTCCCATGATTATTAGGGCATTGTACATCTGAAGTTACAATTCTATTTTCTTCTTCTTCAACAATAAGCTTATACTTATCAATATTTTTAGAAAGTTCCTCATAGAAATTTTTTAATATTTCTTGCCAATTTTCATTTCCTTCAGCAACTTTATCAAGATTATTTTCCATTTCAGCAGTAAATTTAACATTCATAATTTGCTTGAAATTATTGTTTAATGTAGTTTCTACTTCATATCCAAGTTCTGTTGGAATAAAACTTTTTCCACTTAAAGAAACATATTCTCTTTTCTTTAAAGTGTCAATAATAGTAGCATATGTGGAAGGTCTTCCTATTCCATCAGCTTCTAATTTTTTAATAAGAGAAGATTCAGTGAGTCTTGTAGGTGGTTTAGTATAATCTTCTTTTATATTTAATTTATTCAATTTTAAGTTATCATTTTCTTCAATATTAGGAAAATCTCCAATAGGAAGAGAATCTTCATCTTTAAAAATTTTATAATAACCATCAAAGGTTATTTTACTAGTAACTCCTCTAAATTTAATATTTTCTTTAGAACAGATAATTTCAAACTGATCATATTTCATAGGAGCTAATTGGGAGATTATAAATCTTTCCCAAATAAGAGTATAAAGTTTCAATTGATTTTTATCTAAATATTTAGATAAAAATTCAGGTGTGTACTCAATATTTGAAGGTCTAATACCCTCATGAGCATCTTGAATATTTTTATCTTTTTTTGTGGCTTTTTTCTTTTCAACTCCCAAGTATTCCTTACCATAATTTTTTATGATAAAATCCTTAGCCATATCACGAGCTTCTTGAGATATTCTAGTGGAATCAGTTCTCATATAAGTAATAAGACCTTTATGATTACCATTAATATTAATACCCTCATATAAATTTTGAGCTAGTTTCATAGTTCTAGAGGCTCCAAAACCTAAATAAGAAGAGGATAACTGTTGCAAAGTACTTGTCTTTAATGGTAAAGGTGGATTTTTAACTTTTTTATTAATTTTAGCTTTCTCCACATTAAATGTACTTTTGTTAAAAGATTTAATCTTTTTAACAACTGATTCGTCTTTAAGTTTATCAATTTTTTTATCATCAACTTTGTATAAATTTAATTTTATATTGTTTTCAAATTCACCATTAACATCCCAGTATTTTTCAGGAACAAATGCTTGTATTGAATTTTCAAGCTCACAAATTAATTTAAGAGCAACTGACTGAACTCTTCCTGCACTTGTGTTAGAGGAAATAGTTTTCCAAAGTAAAGGACTAATTCCGTATCCAACAAGTCTATCAAGAATTCTTCTAGCCTGTTGGGCATTAACTTTATTAATATCAATTTTTTTTGGGTTGTTAATAGCATCTGTAATTGCAGATGCTGTAATCTCATTAAATTCAATTCTATTGTTATCATTAGCATCTAATTTTAAAGTTTGTGCAATATGCCAAGCAATTGCCTCCCCTTCTCTATCTGGGTCAGAAGCAAGATAAACTTTTTCAGATTTCTTAGCAAGGTCTTTTAAAGTACGTGTAACGTCTCCCTTTCCACGAATTGTTGAATATTTAGGAATAAATCCATTTTCAATATCAACCCCCAATTTACTTTTAGGTAAATCTCTAATATGTCCAAAAGAGGCGGTAACTAAAAATTTATCTCCTAATATTTTTTCTATTGTTTTAGCTTTAGCGGGGGATTCCACAATAACTAAATTTTTTTTTGGTGCTTTTTTTCTCGCCATTTTCCCATCCCTTCAAACAAAACTATTTAAATTATATTTATAGTATATATTCTAATTATATTAGAACATACACAAAAAATCAATATTTCTTTAAAATGATTTATTTTTTTCGTCTATATTTACCACCACTAACGCTAGCAATAGCATTTTTTATTTCCATATTTATAAGAAGTGCAAGAATGATACTTGCTTTCATACCAGTGTCTATAATCAATTCATCCAAACTTTTTTCACCAGTGAGATTACTATAAATTATTAATTCTTCCTTTGTTAAATTTAAATCATTATCTTTGTAATTATTTTCCCAATTGAATTCTTTTAGTATATCCTCTCCACAAGAAACAAGTTTAGCTTCAGATTTTTTTATTAAATTATTAGTTCCAATTGAAACAGGAGAATATATGTCTCCTGGAACAGCAAAAATATCTCTTCCTTCTTCAAGGGCAATTGATGCTGTAATCAAACTTCCACCCTTTTCTTTACTTTCAACAACTAAGATTCCCTTGGAAATTCCAACAATAATTCTATTTCTCATGGGAAAATTATACGGTAAAGGTTTGGTACCTAAAGGGAACTCAGATAAAAGAAGACCCTTCTTGCTTATTTCATTCCAATATTTTTTATTTTCATAGGGATAAATTATATCTAAACCAGATCCAACAACAGCAATGGTGTTACCATTTAATTCAAGGGTAGTTTTATGACATATGGCATCAATACCAAGGGCCAGTCCACTAACAGTTGTTACTCCAGAATTTACAAGTTCAGTTGTAAACTTTTCACATGAAATCTTTCCATAGGTTGTAGGTTTTCTAGTTCCCACAATACCAATAATTTTATTTTTTAATAAATTAATATTTCCTTTGTAATATAAAAAAACAGGAGGATGGGAGATATTTTTTAAATAAATAGGATAATTGTCATCCTTAAAGGAAATAACCTTAATATTTTGATTTTTTAAAATTTCCAATTCTTCTTTTAAGTTTAAGCACCTAGAATTATAAATTTTATCAATGTCCTCATCCTTTAAAAAAAAATAAATAGTTAACTGTTCTCTACTAAGTTTAAAAATATCATTGTAGTTTTTAAGTTTCTTCATGAGATGAAGGATATGAGCATCCTTCAAATTAGCTAGTCTTAATCTGTACCAATCCATTTTAACCCTCCTAACTTTAATTTATATAGGATTTTTTTAGAAGTTCTTTCATTAATTTTGAATTTGGATATAAATTTCTTCCTTCATTTAAGATTCCATTAGCTTTTTTAAAATCTTTTCTTAGAATATAAATATTACCAAGTGCTAAATAGGCTTCTTCAGAATTGCTTCTTTTTTTATACTGAGTAAAATCAGAGAGAGCTTCCCTATATTGTCCTAAATTTCTGTAACAAATTCCTCTTCCTAAGTAAGGTTCACTTAAATCAGGTTCCCTATAAATAATTTCTCCATAATAATTTATAGCGTTTGTATAATTTCCTAAAAATTTATTAGTAACAGCTGCTCCAAAAAGATTTTCAACAATATCTGTATTTTTACTAAAAATCATTCTAGCTTTTTCATATTGCTTATTTTTAAAGTATTGGTTTCCAAGTAAATATATTTTTTTAGGATCGTTACTAATACTTTCAAGATATTCTTTAAAAGTTTTATTATAATATTTTAAAAGCACTACAGATTTTTCTCTCACAACTACACTGTTCATAATTTTTTCAATTGAAGCAATTTCTTGTGGTCTGTAATCTGTATTTTCAGTTTTTATTAAAGGAACTACAAATTCTTTTTCTATCCTTGTATCTTCTTCAATATATTTAAATTTAAGAGAATTCTTATCATTAATTATTAATTCTTCCTTTGAATTAGGTTTTTCAATAGGTTTTTCCTTTTTTGTTTTAAATATATCAAAAAAAGAAAAAGCAACTTTTTCTTCTCCCATGGAAGAAGTTCCCGAAGCTATAAAAATTAATAGAATAAATATTTTTTTCATTAAATTTTAATCTCCTTTATAGTACTAATTAATTCCCCTTCATACAATCTAGTTGAAATTTCATCTCCAACTTTCAAAAGATTACATGATTTTAAAATGGTATTTTCATATCTAGTTATAGAATATCCTCTTTTAAGGGTGGTAAGAGGATTTAAATTTATTAAAGTTTCTATTTTTAAATCTAAAGTTTGTTTTTTTCTTTCTAAGTTTAAATGTATAGCTCTATTTAATGCATCTTCTTTTAAAACTAAATTTTCTTTATAGTTGTCTAAATAATTTATAAATTTTTTAATTGTATAATTGTTTTTAAAAGAATTTAAACTATTTTCACAATTAATTAGTTTATTTTTCATTAAATTTTCAAGTTGATTTTTTCTATTGTTTAAAATTTCAAGAACTTCATACTTTGAAGGAATTGCAATTTCAGCACTTTGAGTAGGAGTAGCCGCTCTAACATCTGCAACTAAATCAGTAAGTAAGAAATCAACCTCATGACCAACTGCTGAAATTATAGGCTTAGTACAGTTATAAAAGGCCATAGCAGTTTTTTCTTCATTAAATGACCAAAGATCTTCAATACTTCCTCCACCACGCCCAGCTATAATTAGATCAATTTCAGGGATTTTGTCTAAAGTTTCAATTCCTTTTATAATTTCTTTAACTGATGATTCCCCTTGAACTTTAGCTGGGTAAAAATAAAAATTTAAACCTCCCATTCTTTTTCTAGCTGTAGTGACAATATCGTGGAATCCAGCTCCAATAGGAGAAGTTACAATTCCAATATTTTTAGGAAATCTAGGAAGTGGTTTTTTATGATTAAGTGAAAAATATCCCTTTTCCTCAAAGTCTCTTTTTACTTTTTCTAACTTTTCATAGAGAGATCCCAATTTATTATCCTTTTCTATGTGTCTAACAAGTATTTGAAGATTTCCTCTATTCTCATAGAATCCAACGTCTCCAAAAATTGTAACAGCATCCCCTTCTTTTAAATCATTTGGTATTTTTTTTAACTTATAATTAAAAGCTACACATTTTATTTGTCCCTTCTCGTCCTTTAAGGTGAAGTAAAGATGTCCACTTCTGTAATATGTAACTCCAGACAATTCTCCTTTTAAAAAAAAGTTATGAAAATTTTCATTTTTTTCCACAAAGGATTTTATTAATTTGTTAAATTCACTAACCTTATAAATTCTATCTGTCATATCTCTCCTTTATTTTAAAAGTCCATTAACATTTCTTTTAATTCTAGCATTTTATCTCTTTTTTTAATAGCCTTTTCAAAATCAAATTCCTCTGATAGTATTTTAATTTCTTTTTCTAACTTTTTAATTTCTCTTTCAATTTCTTTTTTAGAGGAATAATTTTTCAAGTTAGAAAATTTATTTAAGTCATTTTCAGAAATTCCATAATCTAAATTTAATATAGTTTTGGAAATTGAATTAACTATATTTGTTGGATTAATATTGTTAAATTTATTATATTCCCTTTGAACATTTCTTCTTCTATTTGTCTCTTCAATAGCTTCTCTCATGGATTTTGTTATTATATCCCCATAAAGTATAGCCTTCCCATTAATATTTCTAGCAGCTCTTCCAATGGTCTGGATAAAGGAACGGCGGCTTCTTAGGAAACCTTCCTTATCAGCTTCCAAGATAGCAACTAAAGATACTTCAGGGATGTCTAAGCCCTCTCTAAGAAGGTTTATTCCAACTAAAACATCGATCTCTCCATTTCTAAGTTCTTTTATTATTTCAATTCTTTCTAAAGTATCAATTTCAGAGTGCATATATTTTACTTTAATTCCAAGGTTAGAATAGTATTCTGTAAGTTCTTCAGAGGTTTTTTTAGTTAAAGTTGTAACTAGAACACGTTGGTTTATTTTTATTCTCAGTGTAATTTCATTTAGTAGGTCATCAATTTGATTGGTAGATTTTCTTACTTCAATTTCAGGATCAATAATTCCAGTTGGTCTTATTAGCTGTTCAGCTATATTTTTTTTAGAAACAGTTGACTCGTACTCTCCAGGAGTAGCAGACACAAAAATAGTTTGGTTGGACAGACTTCTAAACTCATTAAACTTTAGTGGTCTATTATCAAGGGCAGATTTTAATCTAAATCCATTGTCAACTAAATTTGTCTTTCTAGAGAAATCTCCCTTATACATTCCATTTATTTGAGGAATACTAATATGAGATTCATCAATTACAATTAAGAAATCCTTTGGAAAATAATCAATTAATGTATCAGGTCTTGTTCCAGGTTTTTTAAAAGTAAGATATCTAGAATAATTTTCAATTCCTTTACAGTGACCGATTTCTTTAATCATTTCTATATCATAATTTGTTCTTTGTTCAAGTCTTTGGGCTTCTAAAAGTTTCCCTTGATTTTTAAAATCACTAACTTCAATTATTAGATCCTTTTTAATTTCACTAATAATAGAGTCTATTTCACTAGTTTCAGTAACATAGTGATTTGCTGGGGGAATAATAATTCTTTGAATATTTCTTTTAATTTTTTGTCCAGAAAGAGTATCAATTTCAGATATTTCTTCAAGATCATCTCCAAAATATTCCAAACGATATCCTATCTTCATAGATGCTGGATAAACATCAATAACATCCCCTTTTATTCTGAATTTTCCCCTTTCAAAGGAAATATCATTTCGTTCATATCTTAAATTTATTAAGGAACCAATAAGTTTTTTTCTATTATATCCAGTTTTCAAATCCAATGGAATTGTAAGTTTTTTATATTTTTCAGGGGAACCAAGTCCATAAATAGCAGAAACAGAAGCTATAATAATAACATCTTTTCTATTTATAAGTGCAGCAGTGGCAGCATTTTTAAGTCTATCTATTTCATCATTTATAGCAGAATCCTTTTCAATGTATGTATCAGTTGATTTTATATATGCCTCTGGTTGATAGTAATCATAGTAAGAAACAAAATATTCAACTGCATTTTCAGGAAAGAATTTTTTATATTCTTGATATAATTGGGCAGCTAAAGTTTTATTAGGAGCTAGGATCAAGGTTGGTTTTTCAACATTTTTAATTACATTGGCAATTGTAAAAGTTTTACCAGAACCAGTAACCCCTAGCAAAATTTGATCTTGAACTCCATTATTTATATTATTAGTTAATGTTTCAATTGCAGATGGTTGGTCTCCTGTTGGATAAAAATTAGACTTTAACTTAAACATAGGTTCACCTCAAATAAAATTATAATTTAAAAAAAGCCAATCTATTGATTGGCAATAAGTTTAATTTATTCTTCTTCAATATTTTCAATAATTTTTAAAACTTTTTTGCTATGATATTCTTCTGCAATATCCTTAGGGATTTCATTGAAATTATTTTCTTGATACAAATCAGCACCATATTTTAAAAGTAATTCAAAAATTTCATCTGAATCTAGTCTAGCAGCCATATGTAAAGGTGTATCTTCCTCTTTGTTTTCAATGTTTGGATCAGCTCCATGATAAAGTAAAACTTCAACAAAGTTAATCTTTTTTTCTAAAACAGCAAAGTGAAGTATAGTATTTCCTTTTCGGTCTGTTTCTTCAATAGTGGAAATACTGAGATTCTCCTCAAAATTTTCTAAATCATTATTTTCTAAAAACGTTAACAACTCCATTATTTATTACTCCTAGTTATATTAAAAATTATTTTTATATTTTATAGTATCTATTATACTATAAAAATTATTAAATTCAAGTGTTAATAAGCTTTTTCTTCTAAAAAAAGTGGTGGAAGAAATTTCAGAATACATTTTTTGCCCTTTGAAGCCTGAATTAAAACTAAGTTAGAATCACTAGATTTATTAAAATATACAAATTTAACTGCTGAAATTGAAAGTCCAATATTTTCAAATTCCTTGGCAATTTCTAAAAATCTAAAACTTCGATGAACTAAAAATATCTCCCCCCTAGGTTTTAATAATCTTTTACAATTTATTGCTAAAGAATGTAAATCCAAAGAAATTTCATGTCTAGAAATCTGTTTGTTTTTATTAGAAGATATTTTTTTCCCATCTAAAGTCATATATGGTGGATTTGAAATGATATAATCAAAGGAGTTACCTTCTTTAAAGTCATTTACATCTCCTAAAATAACTCTCACTTTATTTTCAAGATGATTTTCCTTTAAATTTTTTTCAAGTAACTCAAAGGAATCCTCTTGAATTTCTATACCAGTTATATTTTCCATTTTCTTTTTTTTAGCCAAAAGAATTGGAATTATACCAGACCCACTTCCAATATCTAAAATTTTCTTAGTGGGATTTCCTTTGAAAAAGTCAACTAAAATAATAGGATCAACAGAAAATCTAAATCCATTTGTAAGCTGATAGATTTTAGTTTCATCTTGAAAGATAGTTAAGTCTATGTTTTCCATAATTATTCCTTTTCAAGTAAGTTTAAATGTTTAACATCATGTTGAGTAGGATTTTCATTTTTAATTTTTTTAGTTTCCTTTTTGTTAAACTTAACTTCTTGAATGCTAAATTTAGTAATTCCTTGGTTAGGAACATCAACATATAAAAATTCATTTAGAGGATTTATACTTATAACTTTTCCATCACCTTTAGCAGTTTTAACATATTGATTAACAGCTGGGAAGTTTTTAAGAGCTGCTTCATATTGAGAATACTCATAATTTATACAACATAAAAGTCTTCCACAAACTCCAGATATTTTAGCAGGATTAATAACTAGTCCTTGATCTCTTGCCATTTTAATAGATACAGAACTAAATTTATTTATAAATGTTCTACAACATAATTCTTTACCACAAACACCAATATCTCCAAGTATTCTAGCTTCATCTCTAACACCAATTTGTCTAAGTTCAATTCTAAGTTTGAAAATATTAGCAAGGTCTTTTACAAGATCTCTAAAGTCGATTCTTCCTTCTGCAGTAAAATAA
The DNA here is from genome assembly GCF_010367435.1 of Fusobacterium sp. IOR10. Taxonomy (NCBI): domain Bacteria; kingdom Fusobacteriati; phylum Fusobacteriota; class Fusobacteriia; order Fusobacteriales; family Fusobacteriaceae; genus Fusobacterium; species Fusobacterium sp. IOR10. Next base: position 50,016 of record NZ_WJWY01000010.1, on the reverse strand, counting down.
AAAATAAGTTTTGTTTTATCAAAAGTAAATTCAGCATTAATAAGTTTCATAGGAAGTTCATGTTTTTTTATTTTTTCTTTTCCAATTTCATATGCTTTTTTAGCTTCTTCCTTTAAGGCATAATATTTTTCAATTTCTTTGTCACTTGCTTTTTTCAAAACAGGTTTTAAAGGTAGAACTAAATGTTTTTCAGAAAGGATCATAGGGGCAATATAAACTGTCCCAATCTCTTGACCTCTAATGGTATCTACAATTACTTTGTCTCCCTTTTTATAAGTTTCCTTGTCATCTACAACTTGAAAATAATATCTTTTTTTTGTAATTTCAAATATTATTCCTAAAACATTAAAAAACTTTTCCTCTTGTTTTTCTTTTTTAATTTCTTCCTTGGGAGTTGTATCCACTTTAACATTGTGTGTTTCAACATTAGCCTTTGATTTTTTGTTCGATTTTTTATTTATATTTTTATCAAGATTTACATGATTAGTTTTTTTCTCATTTATATTGTTCATTGGTCCTCCAATTTATATAATTCCTTCTTCTAGAAAACTAAAATAAGAATTTTTTCCTATTATAATATGGTCTATTATATTAACATCTACCATTTTAAAAAAATTTTCCATGGAACTTGTAAGCTCAATATCTTTTCTAGATGGATAAGTATTTCCAGAAGGGTGATTATGGGCAAGCACTATGGAACGTGCATTGTGATAAAGAACTCTTTCTAGTATTTTTCTTGGGTAAATAGCACTTTTATCAATGGTTCCTATAAATAATGTTTCAAAACTTATTATATTATTAGAAGTATCTAAAAATAAAACTTTAAAAGATTCATTTTTAGAAAATCCAATATTATTTTTCAAATAATTAATAAGTTGTTTTTTTGTTTTTATTTGTATATTATCATTAGATTCTAATTCTAATTTTAAATTTTCTTTTTTTATTTTATCTTCAAAAGAGTAAAGGGATAAATCTCCTAACAAATTCAAATAAATAGCGATTCTTTCAGTAATATTGTTGAATTTACAAAGGGATTTTATATCAGCCTTTAAAACTCCTTCCAGTGTGCCAAAATGACTTAAAAGATTTTTAGATATATCCTTAGTGTCCTTTTGAGGTATAACAAAGGTTAGTATTAATTCTAAGATTTCATAATCAAAAAATCCTTTATATCCAGAGGAAAGATATCTTTGTCTCAATCTTTCCCTATGACCTAAATAATTTTTATCTTTCACCATAGAACATCAAACTCCTATTTTTTAAAAAGTTTATATATTTCATCAGGGGTCTTCATTGTTTTGTAAATGTCTAAAGCACATTTCATCATTGGATGTGCTAAAACTGCTCCAGTTCCTTCTCCTAATCTCATATTCATAAATAAAAAAGGTTTAAGATTTAATTCTTCTATTATTAATTTCATTCCAGGTTCTTCACTTAAATGAGTTATAAGAATATAATTTTTAATTAAAGGGTTTAATCTACAGGCTACAAGTGCAGCAATTCCAGATATAAATCCATCAACAAGCATTATTTTTTTGCATTTAGCTGCTCCAATATATAGTCCAACTAAAAAAGCAATATCCAATCCCCCTACACAAGCCATTATTTCCAAAGGATCCAATTGAAATGTATTATATTTTATACAACTTTCAAAAATAATTTTCTTTTTTATACAAAGTTTTTCATCTGAAAGTCCTCCACCTTTTCCCACAGCACTTTCAATACTACATTTAGTAAGAGAATAAAGAATAGCTGAAGAAGTAGTGGTGTTTCCAATACCCATTTCTCCATTTGAAAATATATCATATTTATTTTCAAGACCTTCCATCATAATTATACCATTTTCAATAGTTTCAATTACTTGTTCTTTTGTCATAGCTTCTTTTTTATGAAAGTTGTTAGTACCCTTTAAATTTTTAAAATCATAGAAATTTCTAGAGTAGATATCTAAATTTTCACAGATACCAACATCTGCTAGTTTAAAATCAACATTTAAATTATTACACATGATACTTATAGCAGCACAATCATTTAGCATTGATTTTGAAACTAAAGAAGTATATTCTTTAGGACAAGAGGAAATCCCTTCCTCTACAACTCCATTATCTGCAGCAGCTACAATATGACAAGGTGTTAAATGAATTTTATCAAATCTATTTTCAAAAATCCCAGCAAGTTGTTTTAAAATATCTTCTAATTTCCCTAAACTTCCAATAGGTTTCATTTTCGAATTTAGTACTTTTTCGCATAAGTCTATAGAATTTTTATTTAAAGGAGTTATTTCCTTTAAACTTTCTTCAAATCTTTTCATAAATTAATTCCATCCTCCAATATTAAATCCTGCTAAAATCGGGAAATTATCCTTGGTAAATTCAATAATTACAATACCGCAGTTATCAATTTTAAATTTCCAATAAGCATTTAAATTGTAGGAAAAATAATAGCTTAAAATTGTACATATTACACCCCAGTGAGTAACTATTAAATAATTTAAATCTTTATCTAAAGAGTTTATAAACTGGACAGACCTTTTTTGTAATTCACAAGGACTTTCTCCTGTTTTAAAGTTATAATTTTTCCAATTTTTAGTAGCTTCTTTAAGTTCATAGAGATATTTATGTGAAATTTCTTCATAGGATAATCCTTCAAAAATTCCAAAATTAAGTTCCTTGATTTTATCAGAAAATTCAATATCCAGCTTCTTATAATTTAAAATTGTTGCTGTTTCATAGGCTCTCTTTAAAGGGCTTGAAAAAATTTTATCATAAGAAATATTTTTAATTATATTATAAGCTTTTTCAGCTTGTTTTATACCAGTTTCATTTAATGTGGGGTCAAGAATTCCATGATAAAGATTATCTCTATTCATGTTAGTTTCCCCATGTCTAACTAAAATAATTTTTCCCATAAAGTCTCCTTTAGAAACTGAAAGATATGTATAATCCTAAAAGAAATAATATTTCAGATAGTTCTAAAATAGCTCCTAAAGTATCCCCTGTAATACCACCTATTTTTCTATCCATAAGTTTAGCAAAGTAAATTCCTAAAACGTGGATAACAAATACAATATTAACTAAATGAATAGGATTTAGTTTAGGAAATAAAATTCCTTGAACTAAAAATAAAAATATTGTTGAAGAAAGTATTGCAAAAGTAGCCCCTTGTCTAGTTGTTTCTTTAACAAAATCCTTGGCCATACCAACAGATTTAGCATATTTCCCAACAGAGCAGTTAAGGACACTATTTGCCCTTGCTATTACTGGAGTCATAAGAACAGCAATACCCATTCCGTGAAAAGGGAAGCTAGTTTTAAGTCCAGCAAGTAAAAGTACCTTTAAAAAGAAATATATAATTAGAGCAAGTGCTCCATTAGTTCCCACTCTAGAATCCTTCATTATTTCTAACATTTTTTGTTTGCTACGATAACTAAAAATTCCATCAAAGGTATCAGCTAAGCCATCAAGATGTAGTCCTCCAGTCATAACTATCTCAGATAAAACTAAAATAGTAGCAAGAATATAAGGTGATGGTATAATTATTCTTCCGTAATAATATATAACATAGAGTAAAACTCCAATTATAATTCCAACAAATGGAAAGAATTTCATACTATTCCCTAGCTTTTTAGAGTCATATTCAGGCTCTATGGGAACAGGAAATCTAGTCATAAATTTTAATAGTAAAATGAATCCTTTCATAAATCCTCCTAAGTATTATTTCAACTTTATAGGTAAACCAGAAACTATGAAGTATGCTTCATCAGATTCTGTAGCTACAAATTGATTAAGTTTTCCATTTATATCTCTAAAAAATCTTCCAAGTGGATAATCAGGAATACTTCCCATTCCAACTTCATTTGAAACTATTAGGATATCAATGTTATTTTCTTTTGTAAAGTCAATAAGAGAAGAAATTTCTTTAAGTATTGTTTCCTTCATATTGTCAACTTCTTTAGGAATTGCTTTCTCCCAAATTATATCCTTGTTTCCAATCATATAGTTTGTAATTAAATTTGTTAAACAATCTAGTAAAATAATATCATATCCTTGAATATGATCCCTTAAAATATTTGCAAGATTTTTATAATTTTCAATTGTTTTCCAATTTTTACCTCTTTGCTTTTTGTGCTTCTCTATTCTGTCCTTCATTTCTTCATCAAAAGGAATTCCAGTGGCTAAATAAATTTTTTTAGAGTATCTTTTTTCTATATATTTTTCAGAAAAAGAACTTTTTCCACTTCGAGCTCCTCCACTAACATAAATAACTTTTCCCAAGGGTAACAACCTCCTAAATAAAAATATTTATATTGATAATTATAACATATATTTAAATAAAATTCTCAAAATAAAAAGAGCAATTAATATTAATTGCTCTTTCCTTGTATTGCATAATGTTATTTATTATTTAATCTATCTTCTAAATCTTTACCCACTCTAAATTTAATATATTTTTTAGGAGTAATCTTGATAGATTCACCAGTTCTTGGATTTCTTCCTTCTTTTCTTTTAGTAATTCTTCTTTCAAAAGTACCTAATCCTCTAAAAATTAGAACTTCGTCGCTTTCTAAAGCATCTTTCATAGTTTCAATAAATAGTTCAACTTGTCTTTTTGCTTCTTCCTTACTTTTCAATTCAGCTTTAACCATAAATAATTCTGCAAACTCTTTCTTTTTCATAAAATCTCCTTTTTAAAAAATGAATAAATAAGAAATATAAAACTCACCCTAATTACTTTACTATGACTGAGAAAAGAAAGGTTTTGTTTTAAAAAAATAAAAAAAATTTTTTTGTAAAATTTTAGTCAAGATTTTTTCATTCTTTAGGATGAAAAAAATTTTATTTTTTTATTATTCCCAGTTGAAAAAATCTAAGAAGTGTGATACTCTAGGGTTAATTAATTGAATAATAGCTTATATAAACGTCATAATACGGATGACAAGTTTCTACCTACTGACCTTAAATTAGTAGACTATAGGCACAAAGATATAATGAAAACTCGTTATAACTTAAGTTGCTTTTTCAAATGGTTGGTGTAATCATTTGTTTTTTTATAGATTAAAAAAAGGGGACTAAGCAATGTTTTTTATTAAAACAAAACAAGTTTTTAAAAAGATAAATTATAAATTATTAGACGTCATAATTTCAGGGATAGTTCGCCCTTGATTTATGGCGTTTTTTTTGATTAAAGTAAGCTAAAAATATTTAAATAAATTTTTTGGAGGTAATTATGTCAATGGTTAGTGTAATTATGGGGAGCAGATCAGACCTTCCAACAATGGAAAAAGCTGTTGAAATGTTAAAATTGTTTGGAATTGATTATGAAGTGAAAATAGTATCAGCTCATAGAACACCAGATTTAATGTATGACTATGCAAAAAAAGCAAGGGGTAGAGGAGTGAAAGTTATAATAGCAGGAGCAGGGGGAGCAGCTCATCTTCCTGGAATGGTGGCAGCTTTAACTACAGTTCCAGTTTTAGGTGTTCCAATAAAATCAAGAGCATTAAGTGGAAAAGATTCTTTGCTATCAATAGTTCAAATGCCAGGGGGGATTCCTGTTGGGACATTGGCCATAGGAGATGCAGGTGCTAAAAACGCAGGAATTCTAGCAGCTGAGATAATAGGGTTAATGGATGAAGAAGTTGCAGATAAAGTATTGAAATTTAGAGAAGATCAAAAAAATAAAGTATTAGAAACAAGTGAGGTAGACTTATAATGATTATTGAGAAAGGTAAAAGTATAGGAATTTTAGGTGGAGGACAACTTGGAAAAATGCTTTGTGAAAGTGCTATTAAAAAAGGATACAAAACTATAATTTTAGATCCAGGAAAGGATGTATGTGCTGCTTTAGTGGCACAAAAGCATATTCTAGGACCTTATAATGATAGGGAAAGTATTTTAGAATTGTCAAAAATATCAGATGTAATAACTTATGAATTTGAAAATGTAACTTCAGAATCAATAGATGTAATAGAAAATAATGGAGGCTATATTCCTCAAGGGATAAAGCCATTGTTCATAAGCCAACATAGGTTTAGGGAAAAAAGCAAGATAAAGGATTTAGGTATAAAAACAGCAAACTTTAAAATAATAAATGTGGAAAATTCCTTTGATAAGGGCATAAATGAAATAGGTTATCCTTGTATACTTAAAACTTGTACAGGGGGATATGATGGGAAAGGTCAATGGATTATAAAAACCAAAGAGGATAAAGAAAAAGTAGAAAAAGAACTAAAAGAAGAATTTAGAAAAAGAGAATATATATTAGAAGAAATGATAGATTTTAAGTGTGAATTATCTTGTTTTGTTGTAAAGAGCACAGATAAAAGTGTAGCTATTTTCCCAGTTGCTGAAAATATACATAAAAATAGTATATTACATTTAACAATAGTTCCCGCTAGAGTATCTAAAGAAGTAACTGACAAAATTAAAAAAATCAGTGAAAAAATAATAAATGGATTAGACTTTGTAGGACCCCTAGCAATAGAATATTTTTATGGGAAAGATGGAGAGATTTATGTTAATGAAATAGCTCCAAGACCTCACAATTCTTTTCATTATACAATGGATGCCTGTGATAATTCTCAGTTTGATATTCAAATTGATGCTATCTGTGGGAAAAAGATAAAAGATCCTAAACTTTTAAAGAATGTAGTTATGTTAAATATTTTAGGACAAGATGTAAAAAAAATAGAGAAAATATCCTTGAACAAAAATGAGATTTTACATATTTATGAAAAGGGTGAAAATAAGTTTAACAGAAAAATGGGACATTTAAATATAGTTGGAAATAATGTTGAAGATTTAATAATAAGAGCAAATGAAATATATAATAAATAATCATTATGAAAATATAAGGAGAAAAAAGTGAATAAAAGAATATACGTTTCTAAAAAAGAAGGATTTAGAGTTGAAGGGAAATCTCTTTTAAATGAATTAAAAGAAAATTTACATGAAGATAAAGTAAAGGATTTAAGATTATTCAATGTATATGATGTATTTAATTGTGAAGATGAAGATGTAATACTTTTAAAATCAAAAGTTTTATCAGAAGTAGTGACAGATAATGTGTATGATGAAATTAATTTAAATGGTAAAAATTATATTGCTATAGAAAATTTACCTGGGCAATATGATCAAAGGGCAGATTCAGCAGAACAATGTTTAGTTCTTCTAAATAATAAAGAAAATGTTAAAATAAAAAGTGGAAGAGTTATTGTACTAGAAGGGGATATAAATGATTTTGATAAAATAAAAAAATACATAATTAATCCTATAGAAACAAGGGAAAAGGATTTAAATGTATTAAGTAATGAAGAAGATATAACCATTGAAGATGTACCTATTGTAAAAGGGTTTATAAACTATTCTCAAGAAAAGTTGGAAAATTTTATAGATGAAAATGGACTTGCTATGAGTTTAGGAGATTTACAACATATTCAAAATTATTTTAGAGATCAAAAAAGAAATCCAACAGATACTGAAATAAAAGTTTTAGATACTTATTGGTCAGATCATTGTAGACATACAACATTTGAAACTTACTTAAAAAATATTCAAATAGTTAAAGGTAATATGACAGAGGGAATACAAAAGTCATATGATAATTATTTGAAACTAAGAGAACAAGTTCATGGAAATAGAAAACCTATGACTCTAATGGATATGGGAACTATAGGCGGGAAATACATGAGAAAAATAGGTAAATTAGATGATATGGAAATTACAGATGAAATAAACGCTTGTAGTATTGAAGTTGAAGTTGATGAGGATGGGAAACTAGAAAAATGGTTACTAATGTTTAAAAATGAAACTCATAATCATCCAACAGAAATAGAACCCTTTGGTGGAGCTTCAACTTGTGTTGGGGGAGCTATAAGAGATCCATTGTCAGGAAGATCATATGTATATCAAGCTATGAGAATTACAGGGGCTGGAAACATATGTGAAAAACTAGAAAATACATTACCTAATAAATTACCTCAATCTAGAATTTCCAAAGGAGCAGCTCATGGATATTCATCTTATGGAAATCAAATTGGATTAGCAACAACTTTTGTTAATGAAATATATCATGATGGATATAAGGCAAAAAGAATGGAAGTGGGAGCAGTTGTAGGAGCAGTTAAAAAGAAATATGTTTTAAGGGAAGAACCTAAAGCAGGAGATGTGATTCTTGTTTTTGGTGGAAAAACAGGAAGAGATGGAGTGGGAGGAGCCACTGGTTCTTCTAAAGAACATACAGATTCTTCTTTAACAAAGTGTTCTTCAGAAGTTCAAAAGGGTAACGCACCTGTGGAAAGAAAAATTCAAAGAGCTTTTAGAAATCCAGAAGTAACAAAACTTATAAAAAAATCAAATGACTTTGGAGCTGGAGGGGTTTCTGTTGCAATTGGAGAATTAGCTAGAGGGATAGAAATTGATTTAGACAAGGTTTCTGTGAAATATTTAGGACTTAGTGGAACAGAGCTTGCTATTAGTGAATCACAGGAGAGAATGGCAGTTGTAGTAGCTCCAGAAAATGTTGAAAAATTTGGGGAACTTTTAAGAAAAGAAAATTTAGATATAAACATTGTGGCCAAGGTTACAGAAAATGAAGATTTAATAATAAAATTTAGAGGGGAAACAATAGTTAATCTATCTAGAGAATTTTTAGATACAAATGGTGTAACTCAAGAACAAAATGTAAAAGTTTCACTAGAAGACAATACAAATATATTTAAATCTAATAAAACAGGAGATTTAAAAGAGAAATTAACATCAACATTAAAGGATATGAATGTTGCTTCTCAAAGAGGAATGGTTGAAATGTTTGACTCAACAGTTGGAAGATCAACAGTTTTAATGCCATATGGAGGTAAATATCAACTTACAGAAAGTGAAGCAAGTATACAAAAATTTCCAACAAATGGTTATACAAATACAGCTTCAATAATGGCATATGGATTTAATCCTTATATAAGTGAAAAATCACCATATTTAGGTGCCATATATGCAGTTGTAGAATCATTAGCTAGAATAACAGCTGTAGGGGGAGATTCCACTAGGGCAAGATTAACATTCCAAGAATATTTTGAAAAATTAGGTAAAGAAGATATAAGATGGGGGAAACCATTTATGGCTTTACTTGGAGCATTGGAAGCTCAAGTTCAGTTTGAAACTCCAGCAATAGGTGGAAAAGATAGTATGAGTGGAACTTTTAAGGATATAGATGTTCCTCCAACATTAATTTCCTTTGCTGTTGTAACAGAAAATGTAAATAATATTATATCTTCAGAGTTAAAAGAAGAGGGAAATTATATATACTTAGTAAAACCACAATACAAAGATGACTTTACTCCTGTATATTCTAGCTTGAAAAATAATTTTAAAAATGTAAGAGAGAAAATAAGAGAGAAAAAGATAGTGTCTTCTTCAGTTATTAAGTTTGGAGGGATATCAGAAGCTCTAATGAAAATGTCCTTTGGTAATAAATTAGGAATTGAGATAGAAACAGAGGAAAATTTATTTGATTTAATTCCTGGGGGAATAATTGTAGAATCAAAAGAAAAATTAAATTTTGGAATATTACTAGGAACAGTTAGTAAAAATAAAATTATAAAAATAAATAATGTAGAATTAAATATAGATGATGCTATAGAAATTTGGGAAGAAAGATATTCAAAAATCTATCCAACTAAAAGTCATGAAATAAAGAGTAAATTAATTGTTCCAAAGGAAAAAGTAGTAGAAATGCCTCAAAAAGCAAAGAAACTATATGATAATCCTAAAGTTCTAGTAATAACATTTCCTGGTACTAATTCAGAATACGATACAGCTAAGGCCTTTAATAGAGCTGGAGGAAAATCAGAAATTTTTGTTATTAATAATTTAACAGTTGAAGATCTTAATAATTCAATGAAAGAGTTGGCAAATAAAATTTTAGAATCTCAAATCATTGCAATTCCAGGTGGATTTAGTGCTGGGGATGAGCCAGATGGATCTGGGAAATTTATAACAAATATATTATCAAATAAAAAAATAAAAGAAGCAATTAAAGTATTCTTAAAAAATGAAGGACTAATGTTAGGTATATGTAACGGATTCCAAGCTCTAATAAAATCAGGACTATTACCATATGGAGATATGGATAAATTAAATGAAAACTCTCCTACACTATTTAAAAACGATATTAATCGTCATGTTTCTAGAATGGCTTATACTAGAGTTTCTTCAAATTCTTCTCCTTGGTTGTCATCATTTAACATAGGGGATGTTTTCCCAATGACTTTATCCCATGGGGAAGGGAAATTTGTAGTTAGTGATGAGTTTGCTAAGGAACTATTTGAAAATGGTCAAATAGGGACTCAATATTGTGATTTAAATGGAGAACCTACTTTAGATACAGAATATAATTTAAATGGTTCGTACTATGCAATAGAAGGGATCACTTCTAAAGATGGAAAAATCTTTGGAAAAATGGGACATTCAGAAAGATATGAAGAGGGATTATACAAAAATATATATGGGGAAAAAATGCAAGATATTTTCAAAAATGGAGTTAATTTCTTTAAAAAATAATGAAATCATTTAAAAATTTAGAAAGGATAGTTTTAAAACTATCCTTTCTTTTATGGTATAATCAAATATGGGAACTTAAAGTGGAGGTGTTAAATGGATGAAAAAAAAATATATACAAAAATATTAAATGGAATTAGTGAAGGAGTTTACTTTGTAGATATAAACAGAAAAATAAGTTTTTGGAATAAAGGAGCAGAGAAAATAACAGGATATTTATCAGAAGAAATAGTTAATAGATATTGTTGTGATAATATCTTAAATCATGTGGATGAAACTGGGAAGAAATTATGCATATCAGGTTGTCCCTTGCTAGATACTATGAATGACGGGAAACCAAGGGAACAAAAATTATATTTAAGACATAAAAATGGTTTTAGAATTCCTGTTATTGTTAAAGTTATTTCTATTTATGAAAAAGGAAAAATAATAGGTGCTGTTGAAACTTTCACAGATGTATCTCCAAATAAAATGTTACTTCAATCTAATAATAATTTAATGGAAAATATTTTTAAAGATGAGTTAACAAAACTTCCAAATAGAAAATATTTAAATGTTCATTTAAATTCAGTAATGTTGAAATACAAAAATTTAAAAACTCCCTTTGGGTTAATGTTTTTGGATATAGATTTTTTTAAAAAAGTTAATGACAATTATGGTCATAATATAGGGGATGAAATTTTAAAGATGGTTGGTAAAGTTTTTACTAGTGCCTGCAGAGATAATGATATAATTGGTAGATGGGGTGGAGAAGAGTTTATAGGAGTTTTTGAAAATATTGATGAAAAAAGAATAATTGAAATTGCAGATAGAATTAGAATGCTTATTGAAAATAGCGAATTAGATATAGATAATGAAAAAATAAAAGTTACTATTTCCATAGGTGTTTCTCTTATTAAAAATGATGAAATAATTGAAAGCTTAATAAAAAGAGCTGATGAAGGGGTTTATTTGGCAAAGAAAAATGGAAGAAATAGAGTTGAGTTTAAAAAATAAATTTTTATTATTTTGTAGTTGTAAAAATAAGGAAAATATGATATTCTTAGGAAGTAAATAGATGAATAAAAGTTTACGCTTATATAATAGTCGTGATATGGACGACGAGTTTCTACCTGCAACCTTAAATTGGCAGACTATAAGCAAAAGAATACAATATTAGACAGGGTGACTGTCTTTTTATTTCATTGTAATTATTTTGCTTTGTAATGGTTAAAAAATCATTAAAAAAAAGGAGATAAATACAATGTTTTTTATTTTTGGTGTAAAAATAAAAAGAATGGTTAAAAGTATAACAAATAGTTTTTCCATAAAATTCAAACTTGTAAAGTTTGGAATTGTTTTTATGTGCATTGAAAAATATAAAAAAAACATAAATATTTTAACAAGTAACGCTACAAAATCATTATGCTGTGAGGCAATGTTTTGTAGCGTATTTTTTTATTAAAAAATTTGGAGGAAAATAAAATGGTGGAGAATTATATGGAAGATGTAAAAAGTAGTAAAAAATATGCTGAATCTGGTGTTAATTTAGAAGCTGGTTATGAATCTGTAAGAAGAATTAAATCCCATGTTGAAAGAACAAGAGTAAAGGGAGTTATGGACAGTATAGGAGCCTTTGGTGGAATGTTTGATCTTTCTGCTTTAGGATACAAAGAACCTGTTTTAATAAGTGGAACAGATGGAGTGGGAACAAAATTAATGTTAGCTTTCCAAATGGAAAAACACGATACTATAGGGCAAGATGTTGTGGCAATGTGTGTAAATGATGTTTTAGTTCAAGGGGCTATGCCAATATTTTTTCTTGACTATGTAGCAGTTGGAAAGAATTTTCCTGAACAAATAGAACAAATAGTAAAGGGTGTTTCAGATGGATGTGTTCTATCAGAATGTGGACTTATTGGTGGAGAAACTGCAGAAATGCCAGATATGTATAAAATAGGTGACTATGATCTTGCAGGATTTTGTGTTGGAGTAGTTGAAAAATCAAAACTAATAACAGGGAAAAAAGTTAAAAGTGGAAATAAAATAATTGGAATTCCTTCATCAGGTGTTCATTCAAATGGATTTTCCCTTGTAAGAAAAATAATTATGAAAGATAATCAATTTGATTTAAATGGATACAGAGATTTATTTGATGGAAAATCATTGGGAGAAGCTCTTCTTACACCAACAAGAATATATGTTAAAACAATAAAAGCTTTACTTTCTAAATTTGAAATAAACGGAATGTGTCATGTTACAGGTGGTGGATTTTATGAAAATATACCTAGAGTACTTCCTGAAGGACTAAGAGCTAAAATTGATACTAAAGTTATTGATACACCTAAAATATTTAAATTTTTAGAAGAAAAAGGTGAACTAGAAAAGGAAGAATTATACAATGTATTTAATATGGGAATTGGATTTATTTTGATAGTTGAAGAAAACAAAAGTGAAGAAATTGTTTTGGAACTAGAAAAATTAGGTGAAAAACCTGTAGTTCTTGGGGATATTATAGAAGGAGAAAAAGGAGTAGAGTTAGAATGGTAAAAATCGCAGTCTTTGCTTCTGGAAATGGTGGAAATTTTCAAAGTATAGTTGAAAAGAGCAAGGAAGATAAGTATATAAATTACTCAGTGGAGCTTTTAATAGTTGATAAAAAAAATTCCTATGCTGAAAAAAGAGCTAAGAATTTAGGGATACCATGCTATATAGTTATTCCTAAAGAATTTTCAACTAAAGAAAATTATGAAAAAAAAATAATAGAAATTTTAAATGAAAATGAGATAAGATTAATTGCCTTAGCAGGTTACATGAGAATCATATCATCTACTTTGTTAAAGGCCTATGAAAATAAAATTGTAAATATTCATCCAGCTTACTTGCCTAATTATCCTGGAAAAGATGGAATAGGAGATGCTTTTAAAGCAGGAGCTAAAGAAACAGGGGTAACTATTCATTATGTTGACGAAGGGGTAGATTCTGGTGAAATTATTTACCAAGAAAAATTAAAAATAAAAGATGGATGGAATATAGAAAAGTTAGAAGAAGAGATTCATAAAATAGAGCATAGAATTTATCCAGCTATATTAAATGAACTAAGTAAAAAAATAAAAGATTAGAATCATATAAACTTTGGAGGTAATCATAAATGAAAAGAGCTTTAATAAGTGTATCAGATAAAACTGGAATAGTTAATTTTTCAAAGGAACTTACTAGGTTAGGTTATGAGATAATTTCAACAGGTGGAACTAAAAAAGCTTTAGATGAAGCTGGAATAAAAACTATAGGGATATCTGAGGTTACTAAATTTCCTGAAATGATGGACGGAAGAGTGAAAACACTTCATCCAAATGTTCATGGTGGACTTCTATGTGTTAGAGATAATAAAGAACATATGAAAGATTTATTAGATAATAAAATAGAATTAATAGATTTAGTTGTTGTAAATTTATATCCATTTAAAGAAACTTTGAAAAAAGGTGGAACTCATGAAGAATTAATTGAAAATATTGACATAGGTGGACCAAGCATGCTTAGGTCAGCTGCTAAAAATCATAAATTTGTAACAGTATGTGTAGATCCTAGTGACTATGATAAAATTTTAGAAGAAATAACAGAAAATGGAGACACAAGTTTAGATTTCAGATGTAAATTAGCTGCAAAAGTTTTTAGAACAACAGCAGCTTATGACGCTTTAATAGCTGATTATTTAACTAAAAAGGAAAATATAGAGTTTCCTGAAATATTAACAATGACCTATGAAAAGGTTCAAGATTTAAGATATGGAGAAAATCCTCATCAAAAGGCTGCTTTTTATGCAGCTCCAATGACAGGATATTCCCTTGCTAGTGCAAAACAACTTCACGGAAAAGAGTTGTCTTACAATAATATTCAAGATGCCAATGGTGCAATTGATATATTAAGAGAATTTTTAGGAGGAAATAAAAAAGTTGTAGTGGGAGTAAAACATACGAATCCTTGTGGAATTGGAACAGGAGAAACTATGTTAGAAGCTTGGAAAAAAGCATATGATGCAGATCCTATATCTATTTTTGGTGGAATAATAGCTGTAAATGATGTTATTGATGAAGATGTGGCCCTAGAGTTACATAAGTTATTTTTAGAAATAGTTATTGCACCTGCTTATACAAAGAAGGCTCTTGAAATTTTAAGTAAGAAAAAAAATATAAGACTAATGACTTTAGATATAAATCAAGAAATTTTAAATAAAAAGAAAATTTTAGGTGTAAATGATGGTATTTTAATTCAAGATATGGATTTTGGAGAAATAAAGGCTGAAGATTTACAATGTGTAACAGAAGCTAAACCAACAAAAGAAGATATTGAGGAATTATTATTTGGATGGAAAGTTGTGAAAAATGTAAAATCAAATGCTATAGTAGTAACTAAATTAGGGCAAACAGTTGGAGTTGGAGCAGGACAAATGAATAGAGTTGGAGCAGCTAAAATTGCTTTGGAACAAGCTGGAGAAAAAGCGAAAAATTCTTATCTTGCTTCAGATGCATTTTTCCCAATGCCTGATACAGTGGAGTTAGCTATAGAAAATGGTGTTAAAGCTATAATTCAACCTGGAGGGTCAATTAAAGATCAACTTTCAATAGATGTGTGTAATAAATATGGAATACCAATGTTGTTTACTAAAATGAGACATTTTAAACATTAATTTATAGGAGGATGAAATGAAAGTTTTAATTGTAGGAAAGGGTGGAAGAGAACATGCTTTAGCTTGGAAAACAAGTGAAAGTCCTTTAGTTAATAAAGTCTATGTTGCTCCGGGAAATCCAGGAACTAGTAAATTTTGTGAGAATATAAATATAAAAGATAATGATATAGAAGCTTTAGTTGCTTTTGCTAAAAAAGAAAAAATAGATTTAACTATAGTTGGTCCAGAAACAACTTTAGCTTTAGGTATTGTAGATGTTTTTCAAGAGAATGATCTTAAAATATTTGGCCCTAAAAAATCAGTGGCTAGATTGGAAAGTAGTAAAGATTTTGCAAAGAAAATAATGGAAAAATATAATATTCCAACTGGCTCTTATAAAACTTTTTATAATTTAGAAGAAGCTAAATTGTATGTTGAAGAAAAAGGAGCTCCAATAGTAATTAAAGAAGATGGATTAAAAGCAGGAAAAGGTGTAACAGTTGCTCTTACTAAAAAAGAAGCTTTAGAGGCTTTGGAAATAGCCTTTGGAATCCCTGATAATAAAGTTGTAATAGAAGAATATTTAGATGGCTTTGAATTTTCTTTAATAGCCCTTGCCCATGAAGATAAAATTATTCCATTGGAAGTTGGACAAGATCATAAGAGAGTATTCAATGGGGATAAAGGACCAAATACTGGTGGAATGGGAGTTTATTCCCCTGTTAAAAGAGTAACAGATGATGTAATAAAGGATAGTGTTGAAAAGATAATAAGACCAACATTAAGAGGTCTTCAAAAAGAGGGACTTCCATTTACTGGTTTTATATTTGCAGGAATAATGGATACAGCTGAGGGAGTTAAAACCATAGAATTTAATGTTAGATTTGGTGATCCAGAAGCAGAAGCAATACTTCCTAGAATGAAAAGTGATTTAGTTCAATTAATTTTAGATATAATGGAAAATAAAGAGACTGTTGTTGATTGGAGTAAGGAAACTTCTTGTGGAGTAGTATTGGCCTCAGAGGGATATCCTTCTAGTTCTTCAAAAAATGCAGAAATAATAATTCCAGAGGATGTAAAATCTTTAATTTTTCATATGGGAACAAGGGAAGAAAAAGGAAAATTATACACAGATGGGGGAAGAGTTTTAATTGTAGTAGGAAAGGGGGAAAATCTAGAAGAGGCAAAAGAAAAGGCTTATATAGATGTTAAAAAAATAAATTGCAGTAAATTATTTTATAGGGACGATATAGGAGATAAAGACTTAATTTAAAGGAATTCCCATAAAAAAAGATAGAAAAAATAGGACAATTATGCTATAATACATCAATTAAACTAAAATATAGTTTAGTAAGAAATTGTATTTGAATATTGAGTATATAATTTATGAGGCTGTTAGAATTTGACGGCCTCTTTGTTGAATAATTTAAATTGGATAAATAAAGAATAAGGAGAAGATAGAATGTATACAATGAATGGAAAAATAACAAAGGAAGCAATAACATTTGATGATGTATTACTAGTACCAGCAGAGTCCTATGTTCTGCCTCAAGACATACAACTTAAGGCATATCTTACTGATACAATTGCACTAAATATACCAATAGTAAGTGCAGCTATGGATACAGTAACAGAGGCTCATTTAGCAATAGCTTTAGCAAGACAAGGTGGATTAGGTTTTATTCATAAAAATATGTCAATTGAAGAACAAGCTAAAGAAGTAGATAAGGTTAAAAGAAATGAAAGTGGTATGATTCAAAATCCAATAACTTTGTATAAGGAAGCTACTCTTGGAGATGCTGATGAATTAATGGGACAATATAGAATTTCAGGATTACCAATTATAGAAGCTGATGGAAAATTAATCGGAATAATAACAAATAGAGATTTAAAATATAGAAAAGATTATGAAACTGCTGTTGTTGAAGTTATGACAAAGGATCATTTAATTACAGCTTCAGTTGGAACTACTTTAGATGAAGCAAAGGAAATTTTACTTTCTCATAGAATAGAAAAATTACCTATAGTTGATGAGGAAGGATATTTAAAGGGATTAATAACAATAAAAGATATAGATAAAATTGTAGAATATCCAAATGCTTGTAAAGATGAACATGGTAGATTAAGAGTTGGAGCAGCAGTAGGGGTAGGTACAGATACACTTGATAGGGTAAGAGCTTTAGTTAATGCAGGAGTAGATGTTATAACTGTTGATTCAGCTCATGGGCATTCTATGGGAGTTGTAAAAAGAGTTAAAGAAATAAGAGATAATTTCCCAGATGTTCAATTAATAGCAGGAAATATAGTAACAGCAGAGGCAGCAAAGGCTTTAATTGGTGCAGGAGTAAATGCAGTTAAAGTAGGAGTTGGACCAGGTTCAATATGTACAACAAGGATTGTAGCTGGAGTTGGTGTTCCACAACTTAGTGCAGTAAATGATGTATATGAAGTTTGTAAAAAAGCTGGTGTGAGAGTTATTGCTGATGGAGGAATTAAGTATTCTGGAGATATTGTTAAAGCTTTGGCAAGTGGAGGAGATTGTGTAATGCTAGGAAGTATATTAGCAGGGACAAGTGAAGCTCCTGGTGAAGAAGTTATATATGAAGGAAGAAAATTCAAAATATATGTTGGGATGGGTTCTATGGCAGCTATGAGAAGAGGATCTAAAGATAGATATTTTCAAAATGATGCTAAAAAATTAGTTCCAGAAGGAATTGAAGGAAGAATAGCTTTTAAAGGTGAATTGAAAGATGTTATATTTCAATTGTGTGGTGGAATTAGAGCAGGTATGGGTTATTGCGGAGCTCCAACAGTTGAACATTTAAAAGAAAATGCTAAATTTGTAAAAATAACAGGGGCAGGACTAAGAGAAAGTCATCCTCACGATGTTCAAATAACAAAGGAAGCACCTAATTATTCTAAATAAAATTTGCATTTAGGTCTAGTTTGTGATATATTAGTGACATTCAAAAAACAACTGAATATAAGTGGATGAATTGTATGGGAGAATGTAGAAATACATACCGAAGGAGTTAAACTCTCAGGTGCTTTTAATTAAGTGAGGACCGTACAAGGACACAACTCTGGAGAGTCCCTTAAACGGGCGCCGAAGGTGCACAGATTTTAATTTTTATTTTAATCTTTATCTCTCAGGCAAAAGGACAGAGGAAATATAGATTATTAATACTTTATACTATTAATAACTTTATAAATTCAATTATATGAACAACTAATTAAATTTAGTAATTTTTAAATAAATTACTACTTTATTTAGTTGTACTTATATAAGAATTTGTAAATTTCCAAAAATCTAAAACTATCTTCAGAGTGAAAACTCAGTTGATAGTTTTTATATTTTATAGGAGGGTTTATTTATGGATTATTTAAAGTTATTAAATAGTATTGACAGTTTTGTTTGGGGACCACCACTTTTAATTTTACTTGTTGGAACAGGTATTATGTTAACATTGAGATTGAAATTTTTACAAGTTTTCAGTTTACCAAAAGCATTAAAATTAATTTTCACTAGTATGAAAGATGAAGGAGATGAACATGGAGATATTAATAGTTTTCGTGCTCTTTGTACAGCATTAGCAGCAACTATTGGTACAGGAAACATAGTTGGTGTTGCAACTGCTATTAAAGTAGGTGGACCAGGAGCATTGTTCTGGATGTGGATTGCAGCATTTTTTGGTATGGCAAGTAAATATTCAGAATGTTTACTTGCTGTTAAGTTCCGTGGTATTGATGCAAATGGAGATGTTGTAGGTGGACCGATGCATTATATAGAAAATGGTTTAGGTAAAAAATACAAACCTCTAGCAGTAATGTTTGCAGTATTTGGAGTATTAGTTGCTTATTTTGGAATAGGTACATTTGCTCAAGTTAATGCAATTACAGAAATAACTAATTTATCATTTGGGATCCCTATAAAAGTAGTTGCAGCTGTTTTAACAATTTTAGTAACTGCAGTAACAATTGGTGGATTAAAATCTATTTCAAAAGTTGCAAGTAAAGTGGTTCCAACTATGGCATTAATTTATTTCATTGCAGTGATAGGATTTTTAATTATTTTTGCAGATAAGGTTCCAGGGGCAATTGAACAAATTATTACAAGTGCTTTTAGTCCAACAGCAGCAAAGGGTGGATTTTTAGGTTCAACTGTTATGCTTGCAATGCGTAGTGGTGTTGCTCGTGGAGTTTTTTCAAATGAATCTGGATTAGGAAGTGCTCCTATTGTAGCAGCAGCAGCAAAAGTTAAGTGGCCAGCACAACAAGGTCTTATTTCAATGACAGGTACATTTATTGATACAATAATTATATGTACTTTAACTGGTTTAACACTTATAATTAGTGGATTGTGGACTGGAGATTTAAATGGAGCAGCGCTTACACAAGCTGCTTTTTCAACAGGATATCCAGTTATTGGTAAATATATTCTAACAATTGGTCTTGTATTATTTGCTTTTACTACTATTCTAGGATGGAATTATTACGGAGAACGTTGTATAGTATATTTAGTTGGAGTAAGAGGAATTTTACCTTATAGAGTTATTTTCATTGTTTTAATTGCTTGTGGAGCATTTATAAAGTTAGAAGCAATTTGGACACTTGCAGATATTGTGAATGGGCTTATGGCTATTCCTAACTTAATAGCTTTAATAGGTCTGTCTGGTGTAGTTGTAGCAGAGACAAAGGCCTATAAAAATCATTTGGAAAAAACTAGAAATAAAGATTAATAACTTTAAAATAGAAAATAAAAAATAAGCTTGAATTTCAAGCTTATTTTTTATTTAAATATAATAATTCAGTAACTTTTAATATCAATTAAGGGATTAAACTAATGGGTAAAATTCACATAAAAGTCACTGAGTTATTTTTATAAATTATAGACGTGTAACCTGTTTAACGCATGGTGATTTAGCTATTTCTGAAATCAAATCCATAGGTTTTAGTTGTTTTGGTATAATTAATATATACCTAGCTTTATTTTCTTCTGAATTTTTTTTAATATCTTTGATTTTAGATTTAATATTTGAATATTTAAGTAATTCATAAATCATTAATATATTTTGAGCATAAGCATTTTCATCTGTAAAAAAAACTTCTAATTTGACAATATGTTTTTTATCTATTACTGAAACTTCTAATTTTTTAAAAGTAACTAAAACAACAATAACTGCGATTCCAGAAGTTATTGAAAGTGTGTAAAATCCCCAGCCAATACCAAGTCCAATACAACCAGTGGCCCAAAGAGATGCAGCTGTTGTTAAACCTTCAATTGTTCCTCTTTCCTTCATTATTGTACCAGCACCTAAAAACCCAATACCACTAATAACTTGGGCACCTAATCTACCTAAATCACTTCTAAAATTTTGACTAAGACTAGGATTATCAATTGCTAATTTTATTATGTTAACTCTTAGTTGTTCTTGTATTAAAGAAACTATAGCAGCTCCTAAACAAACTAATATATGAGTTCTAAAACCTGCTGGACGATTATTACAACCTCTTTCATAACCAATCATTCCTCCGATTATTATAGCTACGAAAATTCTTGTGAAAATTTGTACATTTCCTAATGTTAAACTAAATGGAGTCATTCAACCACCTCATTATAAAATAAAATAAAAAAGAGCACAAAAATAGAAAAGACAAAAGTCTTCTAAAATTTAGCTCACTATAAACTCCGCCTTATATTCTTTTTTAATAGGATAACAAAAAAAAGCTAAAATGTCAACTGAAAAAGTAAAAATTATTGAAAAAAATGAACAAAATAGGTTAAAAATGAACTATATTTTTCTTTAGAATAATTATAATTTTATGGTATAATTTATATAATAAATTATAAAAGGCGGTAGAAATATTATTATGATTAATATAAAGGAAATATTAGAAAGGAATCCAGTTATTCCAGCAATAAAAAATAAGGAAAATCTAGCTGAAGCTATAAATAGTAACAGTGAGATTATATTTGTGATAATGTCTAATCTTATAAATATAGATGAGATAGTCTCTGAGCTAAAGGAAAAGGGGAAAATAGTATTTGTGCATATAGACATGGTAGAAGGATTATCTAATTCTAGCTATGGAATAGAATATTTAATTAATAGAACTAAATTTGATGGAATAATTACAACTAAACATAATATAGTTTCTTTTGCCAATAGAAATAAGATTCCAGTTATACAAAGATTTTTTATACTAGATTCATTTTCTTTTAAAAATACAATGTTACACATAAGAGAAAACAGACCTAATGCAGTTGAAATTTTACCAGGAGTTATGCCAAAAATAATAAAAAGAATATGTAATCTAGTAAATGTGCCTGTTATTACAGGTGGGTTAATTGATGACAAAGAAGATATAATAAACGCTTTAACAGCAGGTGCAGAGGGAGTTTCCACAACTAAAATAGAACTATGGACAATGTAACAAAAGGATAAAATTTGACCAAAAAAAGATTCAAAATATTCCAATTATAAAAAAATATGCTGAAATATAAAGATAGATGATGGTGAAAAAAGAAACAAACATACGAAAAAAAAACTTAATCATTTAAAATTAGTACAAAAAATTTGACAAATACATATTAAAAAGGGTAAAATGTTTATAATTGAAAACAGAATAGAGCTGTAGAGAAAGGAGAAGCTAGATAGAGACTTTAGGAAAATTACTGAAGTTATTTTTAGTTTTTTATTTTTTTTCTTCTTTATTCAAAAAACAGGGAGGACAAACTATGAATAAGTTTAAAGGTTTATTGTGTGCGTCACTATTATCTTTATTAGTAGTAGGATGCGGTGGCGAAAAGAAAGATGAAGGTAAAGTTGAAGCTCGTGTAATTAAAGTAACAACTAAATTTGTTGATGCTGAACAAACTTCAAAATCATTGGTAAAAGTAGTTAAAGCTGTTAATGAAAGAAGTAAAGGAACACTAGAATTACAACTATTCACAAGTGGTACGTTACCAATAGGTAAAGATGGAATGGAACAAGTTGCAAATGGATCAGATTGGATCCTTGTTGACGGAGTTAACTTCTTAGGAGATTATATTCCAGACTACAACGCTATAACAGGACCAATGTTATATACATCATTTGAGGAATATTTAAGAATGGTTAGAACTCCTCTAGTACAAGATTTAAATGAAAAAGCTTATGACAAAGGAATTAAAGTATTATCTATGGACTGGGTATTTGGATTTAGAAGTTTAGAAACTAATAAAGTAATAAAAACTCCAGAAGATTTAAAAGGTGTTAAATTAAGAGTTCCTACAAGTCAATTATATACATATACATTAGAAGCTATGGGTGCAAATCCAGTGGCTATGCCTTATCCAGACACTTATGCAGCAATTCAACAAGGTGTTATTGAAGGGGTTGAAGGTTCTATCCTTTCTTACTATGGAACTAAACAATACGAAAATGTTAAAAATTATTCTTTAACTAGACATTTATTAGGTGTTTCTGCAGTTTCTATTTCTAGAAAATGTTGGGAAAGTTTAACAGATGAACAAAGAACTATAATTCAAGAAGAATTTAATAAAGGTGCTGAAGATAATCTTAGCGAAACTAATAGATTAGAAGAAGTATACATTGGAAAATTAAAAGAAGCAGGTGTTGAATTCAACGAAGTTGATACAGCAGCCTTTAACAAAGCAGCATCAGTAGTATTTACTAAATTCCCTAAATGGACACCAGGAATTTATGATAAAATAATGGAAAATCTTACTCAAATTAGAGAAGATATAAAAAACGGTAAATAATTAAGTATAATATTTGTATAAGGAGAGACTAGATGTTGGAGTTAGTCCGACATCTAGCTTTTTTTATAAATTATATACTAAAAATAAATACATTTTTAATAGAATACTCAATTTATTAAAAAAGTGTTTATTTTTAAATGGACAAAAAAAGGTAATATATTATATGAGGAGTGGACAATGAAAAAAGGATTAAATGATTTTCTGAAACATTTTGAGTTGTATCTTGGAAGTTTATTTATAAGTGTAACTGTTGTTATAGTTATAATGAATGTATTTACAAGATATTGTTTAAATTTTACTTATTATTGGACAGAGGAAGTGGCAGTAGGTTGCTTTATTTGGACAATTTTTTTAGGAACTGCAGGAGCTTACAGAGAAAAAGGACTTATAGGTGTTGAAGCTTTAATGATTTTATTGCCAACTAAAATAAGAAATGTAGCGGAGTTTTTCACATCAATTATTTTATTAGGTTTAAATGTTTTGATGTTTGTATTTAGTTATGGTTATGTTTCAGGTTCAACAAAGATAACTTCAGCCTTGGAGATGTCTTATTCGTATATTAATGCGTCTTTAGTTGTATCTTTTGGATTAATGACATTATATTCTTTATTATTTATGATAGAAGCGTTTAAAAAAGCATTTTTACACGTTGATGAGAAAAAAGATTAGGGGGGTATTAGTAATATGAATTCGTTTTCTCCAATAGTGGTTTTATTTATTTTATTCTTTTTGAATATACCAATAGGTTTTGCTCTTATGGGATCAGCATTGTTTTACTTTATATTTATAAATCATATCATGGAAATGAATATGATTATTCAAAGATTTTCAACATCAGTTGAATCATTTCCATATTTAGCGGTACCTTTCTTTATAATGGTTGGTTCAGTTATGAATTATTCAGGTATTAGTGAACAATTAATGAATATGGCTGAAGTTTTAGCAGGGCATTTAAAAGGTGGACTTGCTCAAGTTAACTGTTTACTTAGTGCTATGATGGGTGGAATTTCAGGTTCTGCCAATGCAGATGCAGCAATGGAATCTAAAATATTAGTTCCTGAAATGTTGAAGAAAGGGTTTACAGCTCCCTTTGCAGCAGCAGTAACAGCAGCTTCTTCATCAGTTAGTCCAGTTATTCCACCAGGAACTAACTTGATATTATATGCTTTAATTGCAAATATACCTGTGGGGGATATGTTCTTAGCAGGGTATACTCCTGGAATATTAATGACAGGTGCCCTAATGATAACAGTTTACATAATATCAGTGAAAAGAGGTTATGCTCCAACTAGAGCAAAAGCAGCCACTCTTCCTGAGATAGGAAAACAAGCTTTAAAATCAGTATGGGCTTTAGCAATACCATTTGGAATTATTTTAGGAATGAGAATTGGAATGTTTACTCCAACAGAAGCAGGGGGAATTGCAGTATTTTTCTGTTTTGTAGTAGGAACATTAATTTATAGAAAACTAAAATTTAAACATATTCCTATAATTTTAACAGAGACAGTAAGAAGTACAGGATCTGTTATGATTATTATAGCATCAGCTAAAGTTTTTGGTTATTACTTAACATTAGAGAGAATACCTCAAATGATAACTAATGGTCTTATGACTTTTACAGATAATAGATTTGTATTACTTATGTTGATTAATGTTATGCTTTTATTTATAGGAATGTTTATAGAAGGTGGAGCAGCTTTGGTTATATTAGCCCCATTGTTAGTTCCTGCAGTAACAGCTTTAGGAATAGATCCTTTACATTTTGGTGTAATATTTATAGTTAATATAATGATAGGTGGATTAACACCACCATTTGGATCAATGATGTTTACAGTATGTTCTATAGTTGATGTAAAGCTAGAGGATTTCATAAGCGAAATCTGGCCATTTGTAGTGGCTTTATTAATAGTTTTAGTTATGGTAACATATTCTCAAAGTATAGCATTGATTATTCCAAATTTATTTAGTTAAAATAAACTTAATTTTGATTTGAGATTTTTTAATGTAATTCAAAGGGTTGTCTTTTACAAGATTAAATTTGTAAGATACAATCCTTTTTATTTTAAGGGGGAAAGATGGGCAAACTTAAAGAGAAGGAATGTTTTTTATTGGATATGGATGGGACTATATATCTAGGAGATGAATTAATTTATGGAGCAAAAGAATTTTTAAAGAAAATAAAAGAAAAAAATAAAAAATATTTATTTTTAACTAATAACTCATCTAAAAATAAAGGTTCCTATGTTGAAAAATTAGGAAAACTTGGAATAAAAGCTGAAGAAAATGAAATATTTACTTCTGGAGAAGCCACTACTATTTATTTAAATAAAATAAAAAAAGGTGCAAGAATATTTTTATTGGGAACAAAGGCTTTGGAAGATGAATTTGAAAAAGCTGGATTTAAACTAATTAAGGAAAGAGATCAAGAAATAGATTTTGTTGTACTTGGTTTCGATACAACTTTAACATATGAAAAATTATGGATTGCATGTGATTATATATCTGAAGGAGTTAAATACATAGCAACTCACCCAGATTATGTGTGCCCTTTAGCAGGGAGGAAATGTATGCCAGATGTTGGATCTATCATAGCTTTAATAAAAGGAACCACAGGAAAAGAACCTTTAGTTGTGGGAAAACCAAATAAATACATAGTGGATGGGATTTTGGAAAAATATAAATTAAAGAAGGAAGATTTATGTATTGTTGGAGATAGACTTTATACAGATATAAGAACAGGACTAGACAATGGGTTAACTTCTATATTGGTTATGAGTGGGGAAACTAACAAAAAAATGCTAGCTAGTACTGAATTTGTGCCAGATTATGTGTATGATTCAATAAATGAAATGATTGAAGAAATTTAAATAATAAAAAAATCTGGAAATTTTCCAGATTTTTTTTAGCTCTAACCGTAAATAAATAGTCTTATTGTTATTATATTAGAACAAAAAATTCCTTAATAGCTTACATAACCTGTTGACAAAACAAAAAACATGGGGTATTCTTAGATTAATAGAATATAGCTGGGAGAAAAAGGAGGCTTGAAAGAATAATTTGAAAAAGTTATAGTTTAAGGTTTTCTTTTTTTATTAAGTATTTTGTTGTTTTTAGATTAAAAGGAGGGACAATTATGACACCAGGAGCAATGTATTTAGGAGAATTTATAGGAACAGCAGCACTTTTATTTTTTGGTAATGGAGTTAATATGACCACTAGTTTAAATAAAAGTTATGGTAAAGGTTCAGGATGGATAGTAATATGTATGGGATGGGGTTTATCAGTTACAATGGCAGTTTATATGGTTGGATGGGTTAGTGGAGCTCATTTAAATCCAGCAGTAACATTGGGATTAGCAGCAGCAGGTTCTTTCCCTTGGAAATTAGTACCTGGATACATTATTGCTCAAGTTATAGGAGCTTTTGTAGGAGCTTGTTTAGCGTGGTTAAGTTATAAGGATTTAATGGATGAAGAACCAGAAGCAGGAACAAAATTAGGAGTTTTTGCAACAGGACCAGCTATTGATAATAAACCAATGAACGCAGTAACAGAGTTTCTTGGAACTTTCTTATTAGTTGCAGGAATTTTAGCAATAGGATATGGAAACGGAGTCACAGGTGGAATGGCACCATTTGTTATAGGTATGCTAATCGCAGTTATAGGTATGGCACTAGGTGGAGCAACAGGATTTGCTATAAATCCTGCTAGAGATTTAGGACCAAGAATAGCTCATGCTATGTTACCAATAAAAGGAAAAGGTGGATCAAACTGGGGATATGCTTGGGTTCCAATTGTAGGACCAGCACTTGGTGGAATAGTTGGAGGAGTTTTCTATGTGTGGTTCATTGCAATGGCAGTATAAATTTTAATTTAAATACAACTTTGAATAGTGATAAATTTATTAGGAGGATAATGAGATGAAATATATTGTAGCTTTAGATCAAGGGACAACATCTTCAAGATCAATAATTTTTGATGAACAACAAAATATGGTAGGAGTAGCTCAAAAGGAATTTACTCAAATATATCCAAAGGAAGGATGGGTAGAACATAATCCTATGGAAATTTGGTCTAGCCAAAGTGGAGTACTTGCTGAAGTAATAGCAAGAACAGGAATTTCTCAACATGATATTATAGGATTGGGAATTACAAATCAAAGAGAAACTACAATAGTTTGGGATAAAAACACAGGGGAACCTGTTTATAATGCAATAGTTTGGCAATGTAGAAGAACAGCTGAAATTTGTGATGAATTAAGAAAAAAAGAAGGTTTAGTAGAATATATTAAAGAAAATACAGGATTAGTATTAGACGCTTATTTCTCAGGAACAAAAATAAAATGGATATTAGACAATGTTGAAGGGGCTAGAGAAAGAGCAGAAAAAGGAGATTTATTATTTGGAAATGTTGACAGTTGGTTAATATGGAAACTTACAAATGGTAAAGTTCATGCAACAGATTATACTAATGCTTCAAGAACTATGATTTATAATATTAAAGAGTTAAAATGGGATGAAAAATTACTTAAAGAATTAGGAATTCCTAAATCAATGCTTCCAGAAGTAAAAGATTCTTCAGGAACATTTGGTTATGCTAACTTAGGAGGTAAAGGAGGTCACAGAGTTCCAATTGCAGGAGTAGCTGGTGACCAACAAGCTGCATTATTTGGACAAGCTTGTTTTGAAAAAGGAGAAGCTAAAAATACATATGGAACAGGTTGTTTCTTACTTATGAACACAGGAGAGGAAATGGTTCAAAGTAAAAATGGATTACTTACAACTATAGCTATTGGTCTTGAAGGAAAAGTTCAATATGCTCTTGAAGGAAGTATATTTGTAGGAGGAGCAAGTGTTCAATGGTTAAGAGATGAATTAAAACTTGTTACAGAGTCAAGTGATACAGAATACTTTGCTAAAAAAGTAAAAGACAGTGCAGGGGTATATGTAGTTCCAGCATTTGTAGGATTAGGAGCACCTTATTGGGATATGTATGCAAGAGGAGCAATTTTAGGATTAACTCGTGGAGCTAATAAAAATCATATAATAAGAGCTACATTGGAATCCATTGCTTATCAAACAAGAGATGTACTAGAAGCAATGCAAGAGGATTCAGGAATTCAATTAAATGGGTTAAGAGTTGATGGAGGAGCAGCAGCAAATAATTTCTTAATGCAATTCCAATCTGATATTTTAGGTAAAACAGTAAGAAGACCAACTTATTTAGAAACTACTGCTTTAGGTGCAGCATACTTAGCAGGGCTTGCAGTTGGAATGTGGGAAACTAAAGAAGAAATTAGAGAAAAATGGGTATTAGATAGAGAATTTTCTCCTAATATGGATGAAGATATTAGAGCTAAAAAATATAAGGGATGGAAAAAAGCCGTTAAGAGAGCAATGGCTTGGGAAGAAGATTAGAATAATATAAAGTTATGATAATTACTGAACTTTTAAAATAATACCAGGCTAGGTAAAGATAAAGTATTTCTTTATCTAGCCTAAATTTCTTAAATAGGAGGAATCATGAAAAAAATATTAAATAATGTAGATAATATAGTTGATGAAATGCTTATAGGAATGGTAGATGCTCATGGAAATTTATTAGATAGAGTTGAAGGTAGAAATATAATTATAAGAAAAGAAAAAAAAGTAGGTAAAGTAGCTTTAATAAGTGGTGGTGGAAGTGGTCATGAACCAGCTCATGCAGGATATGTTGGAAGAGGAATGTTAGATGCAGCAGTTTGTGGACAAATTTTTTCATCTCCAGGTGCAGACGAAGTTTATGATGCAATAAAAGCAGTTGCAACAGATGCAGGTGTATTGTTAATTATAAAAAACTATAGTGGAGATGTTATGAACTTTGAAATGGCAGCAGAATTAGCAACAGCTGACGGAATAAAAGTAGATAAGGTAGTTGTAGATGATGATGTAGCTGTTGAAGATAGTACATATACAGTTGGTAGAAGAGGAATAGCTGGAACTGTTTTTGTTCATAAAATAGTTGGAGCAGCAGCAGAAAAAGGATATTCTTTGGAAAAATTAAAAAAATTAGGAGAAAAAGTTATACATAATGTTAAAACTATGGGAATGTCTTTAGAACCTTGTTTTGTTCCTACAACAGGAAGAAAAAGTTTTGATATAGCTCCAGATGAAGTTGAAATAGGTTTAGGAATTCATGGGGAACCAGGAACTCATAGAGAAAAAATTAAAACTGCAGAAGTTCATGCAAAACAACTTTTAGATGAAATTTTTAAACATTCTGAAATAAAACCAGATGATGAAGTTGCAGTTATGGTTAATGGTTTAGGTGCAACAACTTTAATAGAATTATATATTGCAAATAAGACAGTTAAAGAAGTTTTAGATAAAAAAGAAATAAAAATTTATAAAACATTGGTTGGAAACTTTATGACTTCTATTGATATGGAAGGTTTCTCAATAAGTTTATTAAAATTAGATGATGAAATGAAAGAATTATTGGATGCTCAAAGTGATACAGTTGGAATGAAAAACCTATAAAAAGGAGATAATATGCAAAAAATAATTATAGAAATGATCAATAAAATTGCAGAAACAATAAAGGAAAATAAAGATTATCTAACAGATTTAGATAGAGCTATTGGAGATGGAGATCACGGAGTTAATTTAAATAGAGGTTTTACAAAATTAAAGGAAGAATCAGAAAAATATGTTGAATTAAGCAATAATGAAATAATAACTAAAATAGCAATGACATTAATATCCAATGTTGGTGGAGCTTCAGGAGCTCTTTATGGAACAGCCTTTATGAAGATGGGAATATTCATGAAGGGAAAAGAAAATATTTCAAAAGAAGATATTCCTGAAATAATTAATATTGGAATAGAAGGAATTAAAATGAGAGGAAAATCTGATATAGAAGAGAAAACTATGTTAGATACTTTAGTTCCATTTTGTAATTATCTAAAAGAAAATATCAATAAAGAAATAAAGATAGGATTACTTTTTTCAGAAGCTTTAGAAAAAGCAAAATCTGGAAGGGATTCAACTATAGAAATGATTGCAAAGAAGGGAAGGGCAAGTTATTTAAAAGAAAGAAGTATAGGCCATTTGGATCCAGGTGCAGCATCTTCTTATATGATTTTAGAAACTATAACAGAAGTATTGCGAGGTAATGGAATATGATAGGAATAGTGATAGTGTCTCATAATGAAAAACTAGGAGATGAAATAATAAATCTTTGTAAAGAAATGCAAAACAAACCATTTAAAATATTAAATGGTGGGGGAATGGATGATGGAGCTTTTGGATCTAATCCAATGGTGATAAAAAAATCAATAGAAGAAGCTTATGAAAAGGATGGAGTTTTAATTTTTTGTGATTTAGGAAGTTCAATATTAAATTCAGAAATGGCAATAGAATTTATTGAAGATGATAAATTTAATAAAGATTTAATAAAGATAGCAGATGCCCCAATAGTAGAGGGAGCTATTTTAGCTGTTTCAATGAATGACGATGATATTAATATAGGTGACATTCAAGAAGAATTAGAAGATTTGAAATCTTTTAAAAAAGTATAAAAACAGATTGACAAAATATCCTAAATAAGAGATAATTAACTGCAGAAATATAATATTGACTAGAGATTAAAGAGAGTCAAACAAAGGAAAGGGATATTGTCTTCTTTTCTTTGTTTGACTATTTTTTTTTAAGATTTTAGGGAGGTAAAAATGTTAGACGTGTTAGTGATAGGTGCTGGAATAATGGGAGCGTCAGTTTCAAGAGAGTTGTCAAAGTATAATTTAAACATAGCTGTAT
The DNA here is from genome assembly GCF_010367435.1 of Fusobacterium sp. IOR10. NCBI lineage: Bacteria > Fusobacteriati > Fusobacteriota > Fusobacteriia > Fusobacteriales > Fusobacteriaceae > Fusobacterium > Fusobacterium sp. IOR10. Next base: position 19,260 of record NZ_WJWY01000010.1, on the reverse strand, counting down.
TGGAAAAAGAAAACGATGTTTCAAATGGTACAACAAAAGCAAATTCAGCAATAGTTCATGCAGGTTATGATGCAAAAGAAGGATCTTTAATGGCCAAATATAATGTAGAAGGGTGCGCAATGTATGAAGAGTTAAGCAAAGAAATAGATGCCCCATATAGAAATATAGGGTCATACGTTATGGCTTTTTCAGAAGAAGAAAGAAAACATGTTGAAACTTTATATGAAAGAGGTTTAGCAAACGGTGTTCCTAACATGAGAATTATGGAAAGAGAAGAAATTTTAGAAAAAGAGCCAAATATAAATAAAAATGTTGTATGTGCTTTATGGGCTCCTTCAGCTGGAGTAACAGGACCTTATGAACTTTGTATAAAGTTGTTTGAAAATGCAGCTGAAAATGGTGTAGACATAGTACTTAATGCAGAAGTAAAAAATATAGAAAAAAAATCTGGAAGTTATAAAGTTATATTAAAAGATGGAAGAGAATTTGAAACAAAAGTAGTTATAAATTCATCAGGTGTTTATGCAGATAAAATAAATGATATGGTTAGTAAAGAACATTTTGATATTCATCCTAGAATAGGAGAATACTATATTTTAGATAAAGTTGAAACTCATTTAACAAATAGTGTTATTTTCCAATGCCCAACTGAAATGGGAAAAGGAGTTTTAGTTGCTCAAACAGTACACGGGAATATAATAGTTGGACCAACAGCTCATGATGTTCAAGATAGAGATTGTGTAGCAAGTACTCAAGAGGGATTAGATGACATTAAAAGACAAGCAGAAAAAAGTATAAAAAATATAAATTATAGAGATAATATTAGAAATTTCACAGGAATTAGAGCAGAACCTAGTACAGGAGATTTCATAATAGGAGAAGCTAAAGATGCAGAAGGGTTCTTTAATATAGCGGGAACAAAATCTCCAGGACTTTCTTCAGCTCCAGCAATTGGAAAAGATGTTGCAAAAATGGTAGTAGAAAAATTAAAAGCAACTAAAAAAGAAAACTTTAAAAATAACAGAAAAAGAATTCATTTCATGGAATTGTCTCAAGAAGAAAAAGCAAAATTAATAGAAAAAGACCCTAGATATGGAAGAGTTATTTGTAGATGTGAAAGTATAACAGAGGGTGAAATTGTAGATGCTATACACAGAAAAGTTGGAGCTCACACAGTTGACGGAGTTAAAAAAAGATGTAGACCTGGAGCAGGAAGATGTCAAGGTGGATTCTGCGGTCCAAGAGTGCAAGAAATTTTATCAAGAGAACTTGGAAAGAATTTGAACGAAATAGTTCAAGATAAAAAAGGTTCATACATTTTAACAAATGAGACTAAAGAAGTTAAATAGGGAGGGACAAGAAATGAAATATGATTTAGTTATAGTTGGGGGAGGACCAGCAGGTTTAGCTGCCGCAGTTGAAGCAAGAAAAAATGGAATTGAAAGTATATTAGTAATAGAAAGAGATAAAGAATTAGGTGGAATTTTACAACAATGTATTCATAATGGATTTGGTCTTCATGAATTTAAGGAACAGTTAACAGGACCTGAATATGCAGGAAGATTTATAAAACAATTGGAACAAATGAATATAGAAATTAAACTAGATACTATGGTATTAGATGTAACTCCACAAAAACAAATTCATGCAATAAACACAAAAGATGGTTATATGTTAATAGATGCAAAAGCTATTATTTTGGCTATGGGATGTAGAGAAAGAACAAGAGGAGCAATTTCTATTCCAGGAGAAAGACCATCAGGAATATTTACAGCAGGAACAGCTCAAAGATATGTAAATATGGAAGGTTATATGGTAGGTAAAAAAGTTCTTATTTTAGGATCTGGAGATATTGGTCTTATAATGGCTAGAAGAATGACATTAGAAGGAGCTAAAGTTGAAGCAGTAGTTGAACTTATGCCATTTTCTGGAGGATTAGCAAGAAATATAGCTCAATGTTTAAATGATTACGATATACCTTTATATTTATCTCACACAATAATAGATATTAAAGGAAAAGAAAGATTAGAAAGCGTTACTATAGCTGAAGTTGATGAAAATAGAAAACCAATTTCAGGAACAGAAAGAACATATGAAGTGGACACATTATTGTTGTCAGTTGGTCTTATTCCAGAAAACGATATTTCAAGAGCTACTGGTGTAGAAATTGATAGAAGAACCAATGGAGCAGTTGTAAATGAAATGATGCAAACTAATATAGATGGAATATTTGCTTGTGGAAATGTACTTCATGTTCATGATTTAGTGGATTTTGTAAGTGCAGAGGCAAGAAAAGCTGGAATTTCAGCATCTAAATATATAAAGGGAGAAGTTTCTGATGGAGAATATAAAGAAATCAAAAATGGTTTTGGAATAGGCTACACAGTTCCTCAAAAATTTAGAATGAAAAATATAGATAAATCTCTTGAAGTATTTATGAGAGTTAAAAATGTTTATAATAATATGAAGCTTGAAATAAAAGATGGGGGCAATGTAATTATGAGTCTTAAAAAATCACATGTAGCTCCAGGAGAAATGGAAAAAGTAATAATACCTAAAGTTATTTTAGATAAAATTCAAGGAAACGAGATAATAGTTGAATTAGTTAGAGGTGAGGAATAATGAAAAAAGAAATGATTTGTATAGTTTGTCCAATAGGATGTCATCTATCAATTGATACAGAGTCTTTACAAGTGACTGGAAACAACTGTCCAAGAGGTGAAGTATATGCTAAAGAGGAATTAACAGCTCCAAAAAGAGTTATTACTTCAACTGTTAAAATAAAAGGTGGAATTTATAAAAGAGTTCCAGTTAAAACAGATGGTTCTATTCCTAAAGATTTTAATTTTAAATGTATGAAGGAACTAGATAAAATAGAACTAGTTTCACCAGTTAAGGTTGGAGATATTGTAATCGAAAATCTTTTAGATACTGGAGTAAATGTAGTAGTATGTAGAGATATGTAAAGATAAAATTACATATAAACGAAACAATCGCCCAAAAAACCACAGAATTTATTCTGTGGTTTTTTCTTTGAAAATTTAGTATAATGAAGGTAATAAATATATTTTATTTATGTGGTGAATAAGGAGTATATAATGAAAGTAATGATTGTAACAGGATTAAGTGGAGCAGGAAAAACTATAGCATTACATGCCTTGGAGGACAAGGGTTATTTTACTATGGACAATACTTTATGCAGAATTGCAATTTTTCTTTTACAAAATATAGAGAAGGGTGAAACAGAGCTGAATATAGATAAATTAGCACTGGGAATAGATAATAGAGCTATTTCATCTGACAAGGAATTTGCATTATTACTTCAATGCTTAGAAAGTATTGCAGTTGACTATGAAATTTTATTTTTAACAGCATCAAATAAAACTATATTAAATAGATATAGTTTAACAAGAAGAAGACATCCCTTTGGAGCTTCAACTTTATTAAAAAGTATAAAAGAAGAAAGAAAAGCAATGACCAATGTTAGAGAAAAATCTACATTTATTTTGGATACTTCTGAAATGTCAGCTAAGGATTTAGCAAGTATGATAGGAGAAATGGGTTCAATTAATAAAAAGCAACAAATTAGTATTCATATTAGATCTTTTGGATTTAAATATGGGGTTCCAATGGATACAGATTTAGTTTTTGATGTTAGAATGTTACCGAATCCATTTTATATAGAAGAATTAAGGGAAAAAACTGGAAAGGATAAAGAGGTTTCAGATTATGTTATGAAATTTAAAGAATCAAAGGAATTATATTCTAAGATATTAGATATGATAAAATTTTTATTACCTTTATATATTAAAGATAGCAAACATCATTTGACTATAGGAATAGGTTGTAGTGGTGGGCAGCATAGATCGGTTACCTTTGTAAATAAATTGTCCGAAGATTTAGATTATAATAAAGTGGGAAAGATTTATGTGAGTCATAGGGAAGAGGAAAATAACCATTGGAAATAAAAAATTATAATATTCCTAAATTACCAGGAGTATATTTAATGAAGAACAATAATAAGGTAATTTATGTTGGAAAGGCAAAAAATTTACAAAAAAGAGTTTATTCCTATTTTTTTTTAGATCACAAGGATGAAAAAACTAAAAATTTAGTTAGAAATATAGAGGATATAGAGACAATTATTTGTAACAGTGAAGTGGATGCTTTTATTTTAGAAAATAATTTAATAAAAAAATATTCTCCAAAATACAACATTCAACTAAAGGATGAAAAAACATATCCATATATAAAAATTTCCAAGGAAAAATTTCCAAAAATATCAATTATAAGAACAACAAAATTATTAAACCCAAAAACTGGTTATTATTTTGGCCCTTATCCAAATGGAGCTTGGAAATTAAAAGAGACAATGGTTAAGTTGTTTAAAATAAGAGATTGCAATAGGGATATGAATAAAAAATTCAACAGACCCTGTTTAAAATATTATATGAAATTTTGTAGTGGTCCTTGTGTTTTTAAAGATATAGAAAAAGAATATAATGAAAAAGTTAATTTTTCAAAGGAAATTTTAAATGGGAAGGGAAAAAAAATAATAAAAGAGTTAGATACTCTTATGAAATTATCAGCTGAAAATATGGAATTTGAAAAGGCAATAGTATATAGAGAACAAAAGAAAGAAATAGAAGAAACAGTTAATAATCAAGTTTCCCAGTATGGAAAGGGAATAGATGAAGATGTATTTTGTATGGCAAAGGATGGAAGTAGAATATTTATTTGTATATTAAATATGAGGGAAGGTAAAATTTTAGGAAAAAATTCCATAACCCTAAGTTTAAATGGAAAAATAGAAAGTAATATATTTCAAAATGTTGTTAGGGGTTTTTATACAAATCATCCAATACCAAATAGTATTGTTTTTCAATATGAATATAAAGAAAATCAAGCTTTATTAGAGGAATGGCTTAGAATAAAAAAAGGTAAAAAAATTCAATTGAATTTTCCATTAAGGGGAGGAAGAAGAAAAAGTATTCTTAATATGGCCTATTTAAATTTAAATAAAGATATAATTAGTTTCTATAATAAAAAAAATATTATAGAAGAATCAATGTCAAAACTATATAATGGACTAAATTTAAAGAGGTATCCTAGAAAAATAGAATGTTTTGATATTTCCAATATCCAAGGAAAGGATGCAGTTGCTTCAATGAGTGTTTCAATTGAAGGAAGGGCTTCAAAAAAAGATTATAGGAAATATAAAATTAATTCCAAAGACACACCTGATGATTTTCAAATGATGAAAGAGGTTATAGAAAGAAGATATTCTAAACTAAAAAAAGAGGATTTTCCAGATATAATATTAATTGATGGGGGATTAGGTCAAATAAATTCAGTTGGACAAATATTAGAGTCAATAGGTAGGGATAATATTTCTGATTTATTAAGTATTGCTAAAAAGGAAGAATTAATTTATAAGTATAAGGAAAAGGAACCATATAAGTTTTCCCAATCAGATGAAACTTTAAAAATTTTAATAAGAGCCCGTGATGAAGCACATAGATTTGGAATTACTTATCATAGAAAACTTAGAAAAAAAAGAATTATAAAAAGTGAATTAGATGATATTGAGGGAATAGGGGAAAAAAGAAGAAATAAATTATTAAGGTATTTTGGTTCTGTGGAGGGAATAAGAAATTCCAGTGTGGAAGAGATATCTAAAATAATCCCTTTGAAGATTGCAGAAAAAATAATTGAAAAATTAAAAAATACAGATAATAATTAGAAATATTTGATATAATATACTCTAAGGTTATAAAATTGAATTTGGAGGGCTTTAATGGCAATATACTTAACTATATTAATTTTAATTGGGATATTTATTTTTCTTTTGAAAAATCAAGAGAAGGAAAGTATTATTACAATTGAAAAAATTTTAAAAAGTTTAAAAGATAAAAAATTCTATGAAAAAATACCACAAGAATTAAAGGAACAGTACATAGAAACTTTGAAGAAAATTATCAAGCAAGACTTAGAGTTGGATAATTCCCTAGAAGAGCTTAGGGAATATAGAAAAGAATTGGAAGTTACATATAATTCTTTGTTTGAAAAATCTAAAAAATTAGAATATAGTAATCAAATACTAGAAACAAGAGTAACAAATCTTTCCAATATAAATGCCCTATCAAGAACAGTGCTTTCAATAATAGAATTAGAGCATATTATAAATATAATTTTAGATGCTTATTTTGTACTAACAGGGGCAAAGAAAGTTTCCTTATATCTATGGGAAAATGGAAAATTAACCAACAAACAAATAAGAGGTAGTATTAATTTTAAAGGTGAAATTTCTTATTCAGAGGATATATTAAATAAATTTACATATCAAGATTATAAAAAAATATATGAGGATTTGAAAAAAGGATTTGCTTTGGAAAAGGATGAAATTGTAATAACTTCTCCCCTTTTAGTTAAAGGAAAAGAATTTGGTGTTATTTTTATAATAGAGGATAAAAACAAGTTTACAGATAGTGATGAAGAAACAATTTCAGCTTTAACTATTCAAGTTGCAATAGCTATTAATAATGCTAAAATTTATGCAGATTTAAGAATTAAAGAAAGAATTTCTCAAGAATTAGAAGTTGCAGCTAGAATTCAACAAAAAATAATACCTAAAAATATCAAAGAAATATATGGTCTTAGAATAGCAAATTATTTCAATCCTGCAAAGGAAGTTGGAGGAGACTATTATGATTATAATGTTTTAGATGAAGAGAATTTTTCAATAACAATTGCAGATGTTAGTGGGAAAGGTGTTCCAGCAGCATTTTTAATGGCCTTGGGAAGATCCATATTGAAAACTTTAGAAATTCAACATATAAATCCATCTAAAAATATGAAAAAATTAAACAGCATCATTTATCCAGATATAACAGAGGATATGTTTATAACAATGATGCATACAAACTTCAACTATAGAACAAAAATATTAACTTATTCAAATGCTGGACATACACCTCTTATTGTATACAAGGCTAAAAAGGATAAAGTTGAGTTTATAACAGTAAAGGGAGTAGCTATAGGATTTTTATCTGAATACAATTATAGACAAGGGGAATTAAAATTAGATAAGGGAGATATAGTTATTTATTATACAGATGGTATAACAGAGGCAGAGAATCCTAACAAAGAATTATTTGGATTTGATAGGTTGAAAGAAGTTGTCTATAACAATAAAAATAATGATGTTGAAGTTATAAAGAAAAATATATTAAATGAAATTGAAATATTTTGTAAAGGTTATCAACAGGTTGATGACATAACTTTTGTAGTAATAAAGAATACAGAAGAAAATAAAGGGGAGATAGATGAAAAATAAATGTTCTAATGTAGGGGGGCAAGCTGTTATAGAAGGTGTTATGATGAGAAATGGTTCCTTGCTTGCAACAGCAGTTCGAAAAACAAGTGGGGAAATAGTTTATAAAAAAACTCATTTTTCAGAAAATAGAAAAAAATTAGCTAAAATTCCTTTTATTAGAGGAGTTGTAGTTTTATTTGATTCCCTTGTAACTGGAATTAAGGAATTAACATTTTCAGCTAATGAAAGTGAAGAAAATGAAGAAGAACAAATGACAAATAGAGATGCAATACTGACAACTATTGTATCCTTAGGACTAGGTATATTATTATTTATAGTTTTACCGTCTTTGTTAGGAAGTTTTGTTTTTAAATCAAGTAGAGGTTATTCAAATATACTTGAAGGAGTTTTAAGATTAGTATTCTTTTTATTATATGTATGGATAATTTCATTTTCTAAGGATGTAAAAAGAGTGTTTGAGTATCATGGAGCAGAGCATAAAACAATTTATACTTACGAAAATGAGTTAGAATTGACTCCAGAAAATGCTAAGGAATTTACAACACTACATCCAAGATGTGGAACTAGTTTTTTATTAACAGTAATGTTAATTGCAATAATAGTTTTCAGTAGTATAGACTATTTATTGCCAATACCAACAACATTTATAGGGAAAATATCTCTTAAAGTTTTGTTAAGAGTTTTCTTAATGCCTTTAATAGCAGGATTATCATATGAATTCCAAAGATTTACAAGTAATCATTTGGACAATAAAATTATAAAATCATTAGCTCTTCCAGGTTTATATCTTCAAAAATTAACAACAAAAGAACCAGATGAAAAACAATTGGAAGTTGCAATAGTTGCATTAAAAGTAGCTTTAGATAAGGAAGTAACAAACGCAAGGGAAGTTTTTTAGTATAATAAAAAAGACTAAAGTATAATCTTTAGTCTTTTTTTCTTTAGTTGAATAATTCTTCAAAGGAAAAAACAAGTTCTTCTCTTTTTTCTTTAAAGTTTTTAAGTTTTCTAATGGGAAAATCATCTCCAAAAAGCTTAATGAAGAAGTTAAGGATTTCTTTTTCAAGATTTCTTTTATTTACTTTACGATCATCATAAAGTAAAGCTCTTTTTTCAACCTTGTCTCCAATTTTAATAAGGAGCATTCCTCTTCTAAAACCAACAATTTCAATAGCTCTGCATTTATCTTGATATTCATTTTCAAGATTTTTGAATTTTCTTTTTTCAGAGTTAACTCTTTTATTTTCAGTTCTTTGTTTAATTGCTTTCTCTTCTAAAATTTTAGTTTGTTTTCTTTTTGCTTTTATAACTGCAAATTCTTTTCCCTTAGGTTTATTTTTACTAATAACTTCCAATTTTTCACCTCTTTAAAATAAAAATATATACAATAATTATAAATTAATTGACATATGAAATGTTAGTAATTATACCATAGTTAATGATTAAAATCAATATAATTAAATAAATCACAGGAGAGCTTTCATTTAAATAATTTCCGATAATATGGAAATTATATATAAAATGTAGTATAATTATTTGTAAAAACAAAAATAAATATTATAGAGGAGAAAGATGTAAATGAGAAAGGAAGTAATTGTTATAGGTGCTGGTTTAGCAGGTAGTGAAGCAGCATATCAACTTGCAGAAAGAGGAATAAAAGTTAAGTTATATGAAATGAGACCAAAAATTAGTACAGAGGCCCATAAAACAGAATATTTTTCAGAACTAGTTTGTAGCAATTCTTTAGGGGGAGATCATTTAGGAAATGCCTCAGGGCTTATGAAGGAGGAATTGAGACGTTTAGGTTCACTTAACACGAGAATAGCTGATGAATTTAAAGTCCCTGCAGGACAAGCTCTAGCAGTTGATAGAAATCTTTTTTCTGAAAAAATAACTAACATATTAAAGCATCATGAAAATATAGAAATAATAAATGAAGAATTAAAGGAAATTCCTAAGGATAAAATAGTTTTAGTTGCCAGTGGGCCCTTAACTTCAGAAGCTTTATCAGAAAATATAAAAGAATTAACTCATGGGGAACAGTTATATTTTTATGACGCAGCAGCTCCAATTGTAACATTAGCATCAATAAATTTAGATAAAGTATATTTTCAATCTCGTTATGACAAAGGAGATGGAGAGTATATAAACTGTCCCATGAATGAAGAAGAATATAATAAATTTTATGAAAATTTAATCAATGCAGAAAGAGCTCCACTTAAAAAATTTGAAGAGGAAAAATTATTTGAAGGTTGTATGCCAGTTGAAAGAATAGCAACTAGGGGAATAAGGACTTTATTATATGGACCTTTAAAACCAAAGGGGTTGACTAATCCAAGAACAAATTCTAGGGATCATGCAGTGGTTCAACTTAGACAAGATGATAAAGAGGGAAGATTATATAATTTAGTTGGATTTCAAACTAATTTAAAATGGGGGGAACAAAAAAGAGTTTTCTCAATGATTCCAGGTTTAGAAAATGCAGAATTTGTGAGATATGGTGTAATGCATAGAAATACATTTATTGATTCTACTAAATTATTAAAAGGGAGTTTAAATTTAAAAAATAATGAAAATATTTATTTTGCAGGACAAATAACAGGGGGAGAAGGTTATGTTTGTGCAATGGCCACAGGTTTAATGGCTGGGATTAATATATATAATAAAATTATGGGAAAAGAAGAATTTATACTAGAGGATTTAACTGGTATAGGTTCAATTATAAAATATATAACTGAGGAAAAGAAGAATTTCCAACCAATGGGGCCTAATTTTGGTATAATAAGAGATCTAGAAGGAAAAAGAATCAGAGATAAAAGAGAAAGATATCATAAGGTTGCCAAGATAGCATTGGAATATCTAGATGAAAAAATTAAAGAAATAAATTAAAAAGTAAAATGGAGGGAAAATTGTGTTTCAAAAAATCATAAAGAATTTTTTATTTTATTCAGAATTCACGGAAAATAAAAGTGAAAACACAATAAAATCCTTGAAAAAAGATTTAGAGCAGTTGGAAGAATATTTAAAAGATAATATGATTGAAAATTTTAAAGATATAAATTCAGTTGATTTGAGAGGATTTATAGTAAGACTGCAAAAAAATAGAATATCAAAGAGAAGTATGAGTAGAAAAATATCTTCAATTAGAGTATTTTTTAGATATTTAAAAGATAATAATATAATTGATAAAAGTTTAGCAGAACTAATAGTGGCCCCTAGTTTTCAAGTTGAAATTCCAGAGATTTTATCAATGGATGAAATAAAAAAACTAAGAGAGATAATTGATACATCAAAATGTAATGGGATTAGAGATAGATTAATACTAGAATTTTTGTTTTCTTCTGGAATAACTCCAATGGAATTAATAATGTTAAGTGAAGGAGGGATAGATTTAGAAAAACGAGAGGCTGTTGTAAAAAATGGAAAAAGAATCAGGGTAGTTTTCTTTAGTGAAACAGCAAAAAAATATTTAGAATTATATATAGAGGCTAAAAAATTAAAATATAATGAGAAATATACAAAAAATATAATTTTTGTTAATGGGGCAGGAACAAGACTAAGTGATAGATCTCTAAGGAGATTATTAGTTAGATATGGGAAAAAAGCGGGAATAAAAAAAGAAGTAAACCCTTTCATATTTAGACATACATTTGGTGCATATATGTTGTCTCACGGGATGAATATAAATTATTTAAAGGAACTTATGGGACATAGAAATTTAGAAACTACAAAAATATATCAAGAATTAATAAAGAAACCAACAGTACTTAAAAATTTAAATATTAATTGAAAGTGGAGGAATATTTAATATGGAACAAATGAGAGCAACTACAATAATTGTAGCTAAAAGAGGAAAAGAAGTTGCAATAGGTGGAGATGGACAGGTAACATTGGGAGATACAGTTTTTAAATCAAGGGCTAAAAAAATAAAAAAAATAAAAAATTATAATGTTTTAACAGGTTTTGCAGGGGGAGCAGCAGATTCCTTTTCATTATCTGAAAAATTTGAAAAATATTTGGAACTATATAATGGAAATGTAAAAAAAGCTTCTGTTGAGCTTGCAAATGAATGGAGAGAAGATAAAGCTTTAAGAACTTTAGATGCTATGTTAATTGTAGCTAGTGAGGAAGATATTTTAGTTTTATCTGGAAATGGTGATATAATTGAACCTGATGAGGATATAATAGCAATAGGAAGTGGAGGGAATTATGCCTATTCAGCTGGAGTAGCCCTTTTAAAGAATACTGATTTTAGTCCAGAAAAAATAGTATTAGAATCTTTGAAAATAGCGTCATCAATTTGTATTTATACAAATTCAAATATATCTGTAGAGAAAATTTAAATTAAATAATTTTTAATAATTGGAGGAGTAATGTCAAAAAAATGTGTTGGGTGTGGAATAGAGCTTCAAAGTAAAGATAAGAATAAAAATGGGTACCTTCCTAAAAGTGCTTTGGAAAATAAAAGTAATAAGGGAAAGGATTTATATTGTCAAAGATGTTTTAAAATTAAAAACTATGGGGAATATATTCCAGTTGAAATGACAAGGGAAGATTATAAAAAGGAAGTTCAAGAAACAATTAAAGATGTGAAATTAGTTTTAGCAGTTTTTGATGTTATTGACTTTGAAGGATCCTTTGATGATGAAATATTAGATATATTAAGGGAAAAGGATTCAATTGTAGTATTAAACAAGATTGATTTAATACCTGGAGAAAAACATCCTTCTGAAGTTGCAGATTGGGCAAAATATAGATTAGGGGAAGAGGGAATAGCTCCTTTGGACATTGCAATAGTTAGTAGTAAAAATACATATGGAATAAGTGGAATATATAAAAAAATAAATCATTTTTATCCAAGGGGAGTAAAGGTTGCTGTACTAGGAGTAACAAATGTAGGGAAATCAAGTATAATAAATAGACTTATTGGGCATAAAATAGCTACTGAATCTAAATATCCAGGAACTACTTTAAAAAGTTCTAGAAATAAATTAAGAAATGCTGATATTACTTTAATAGATACTCCAGGTCTTATACCAGAGGGAAGATTTTCAGATTTAGTTTGTGAACAATGTAATTTAGATATAGTTCCTACAAATGAAATTTCAAGAAAAACTTATAAAGAAGGAAATGACAGGGTAATATTTATAGGAGGGTTAGTAAAAATAAGAATAATAGGTGATAATGAATTGAAACCTATTTTCTCAGTTTATGCTTCAAAAAATGTTAGTTATCATGATACTAATTTAGAAAAAGCAAAGGAATTAATGGAAAGTAGTAGAAGTGATATTTTTTATCCACCATGTGAAAATTGTTTTGAAGAGTTAAAAAAAGAAAAAATAGTTGTGAAAGAATTTGAAATTGAAACAGGTGAAGAAATGGCCTTTAAAGGTTTAGCTTGGTTGTCAGTTAAAAGAGGCCCTTTAAAATTAGAAGTAACTTATCCTGAAAAAGGTGAGATAGTTATAAGAAAGGCATTTATAAAACCAAAAAGATAGGGGTATTATATATGGAAGATAAGAATAAAATAAAATCTTGGCTAATGCAGATATCTTTAATAGCTGTAGGAATATTATTTTTAATTATTTATGTTGTCATACCTGGATCTCAAGACATTAAATATACTGAAAAAGCTGAAAAGGCTCAGAAAAAGTTAATAGAATTAAGGGTGGCTCTTGATAAATATTATAAAATTTCAGGGAAATATCCTGAATTAACTAGGGATGGAGCTAATAATAATTTAAGAATACTAGACTACACTGATAAAAATGGAAATATTATTTCCTTTGCTAAAATATATAATAAAAATTCAATAGAATATACAGAGGGAACTGATCAGCTAGGCAAAAACAATAAGGTTTTTGACACTAACGATTTTAAGAAAAACAATGGTTTAGCAGGATGGAACTATGACTACAGTGGACAAACAGGAGAAATCCATCCTAATTTACCTGTGGATATGTATAGACAGAAAATAGACTGGAGTGAACAATAGGAGGACATAATGAAGTATGATATAATTTTTTTAGGTGGAGGACAAGCAGGAGTTTTTGGAGCTTACGAAGCTGTAAAATTAAATCCCAAATTAAAAGTATTGGTTATAGATAAAGGAAGAATGCTAAAGGAAAGAGTATGCCCCAAAGAAACATTGGGTAAATGTGTAAATTGTCCCACTTGTGCAATAATTTATGGTGTTAGTGGTGCAGGGGCTTTTTCAGATTCAAAGTTCAATTTAGATTATAAAGTTGGTGGAGATGTTCATAAATTAGTGAGTAAAACCATTGTTAACGATACAATTAATTATGTTGTTAATATTTATAAAAAATTTGGATTTATGGAAGAAGCTACAGGGTTAAAATACAACACGGCTATGGAAGAAATAAAAAGAAAATGTATAGAAAATAGAATTCAATTAGTTGGTACTCCAACAATGCATTTAGGAACTGATGGTTCAAGAAGATTATATACAAAGTTAATAGACGAACTTCTAGAAAAGGGAGTTGAATTTAAAACAGAAAGAGATATAGAGGAATTAATAATAGAAGATGGAAAAATAAAAGGAGCAAAATGCTTATATAAAAATAAAATGGAAGAATATTATTCTGATAATGTTCTCCTTGCAATGGGTAGAAGTGGAGCTCATAAAGTTATGGAAATAAGTCATAAATATGGAGTAAACTGCACTAATGGAGCTATTGATATTGGAGTTAGAGTTGAAATTCCAGATATTATAATGAAAGAGATTAATGAAAATTTTTATGAGGCTAAAATGATTTATTATACAAAAACATATAGGGATAGAATGAGAACTTTTTGTAGTAATCCAAGTGGATTTATAGCAGCAGAAAAACATTCAGATAGTATAGTACTAGCTAATGGTCATGCTTATAAAAATAAAAAATCTAAAAATACAAATTTAGCATTGCTTTGTACAAAAACATTTACAAAACCATTTGATCAACCCTTTGAATATGCAGAAGCTATTGCAAAAATGTCTTCCATGCTCACAGGAGGAAAATTATTACTTCAATCTTATGGAGATTTAAAAGAAGGAAGACGTTCAACAGATGAAAAATTAGAAAGGCTTAATATTGTTCCAACAACTACAGATTATGTTGCTGGGGATATTTCTCTAGCTTGTCCTAAAAGGATATTAGATAATGTAATGGAATTTATTGAAGCTCACGATAAAATAACACCAGGTTTTGCTTCTTCAGATTTATTGTTATATTTTCCAGAAATAAAGTTTAGAAGTACTAGAATGACTTTAGATGAAAATATGATGACAAATATAAAAGGACTATATGCTGCAGGGGATGGGTCAGGGTATGGAAGTGGACTTAATATAGCAGCAGTAATGGGAATTTTATCTGTAAGAGATATGGTAAAGAAATTAAGTTAAATTAATAATAAAAAGGGTTAGCCCAACCTATTGGTTAGATAGATTGGGCTAAGGATGTATGATCAAACAGTTTCATATGAAACTGTTGTGAACTAAATTATAGTTTTTTTGTCCAATTAAATGGGTCTTTAGCTCTTCCCCATTGGATATCAGTAAGAGTATCATAAAGTTTTTGAGTAACCTCACCAGTTTTAAAATCATTAATAATAACAGTTTCTCCCTTGTAGAAAAGTTCTCCTATAGGAGATATAACTGCAGCAGTTCCAGTTCCAAAAGCTTCTTCTAACCTTCCAGTTCTTCCTGCTTCCATAAGAAAATCTATTGAGAAATGTTCTTCAACAACTTCATATCCCCACTTTTTAAAAAGTGCAAGACAAGAATCACGAGTTATTCCAGGAAGTACTGTTCCATCAATTGGAGAAGTATAAATTTTACCATCTATTTTAAACAATGCATTCATAGATCCTACTTCTTCAACATATTTTCTTTTTTCTCCATCTAGCCAAAGTACTTGTGTATATCCTTTTTCCTCAGCTTGAACTTGAGCAAGCATACTAGCAGCATAGTTTCCACCACATTTTGTAAATCCTGTTCCACCCTTTGAAGCACGTACTAGTGTGTCTTCAACATATATTTTAACAGGGTTAACTCCCTCAGGATAATAATTACCAACAGGACAAAGTATAACAACAAATTTGAAATTTCCAGCTGTATGAAGTCCAACTGTTTCCTCAGTTGAGAAAATAAAAGGACGAATATATAAAGATGTTCCATCAACATGAGGAACCCAATCTTTTTCAACATCTAAAAGAGAATTTATAGTTTCTAAAAAAACATCTTCAGGAATTTTAGGAATGCATAGTCTTTCACAAGAACTTTGTAATCTTCTAGCATTCATTTCAGGCCTGAAAAGTTGTATATCATTGTTAGGAGTTCTGTAAGCTTTCATTCCCTCAAAAACTTCTTGAGCATAGTGAAGAACAAAGGATGCAGGACTTAAAACTAAAGGACCGTAAGGCATTATTTGAGCATTATGCCATCCTTTTTCTGTAGTATAATTCATAGTCAGCATATGGTCAGTAAAATATTTACCAAATCCTAAATTACTTTCATCTGGTTTTGTTTTCAAATTCTTAGATTTTTCAAGTTTAATATCCATTATAAAGCCCCCTTAAAGTAATAAAAAAAACACAATCTTAAACAAGATTGTGTAAATGATTAATAAAATTATCAAAATATTTAAATGGAAATAAAAATTTAAATACTATTATTTGATAAAGATGGAAAAACATTTATTATCTTGTTTGGCATAATTTTTTTAAAAGCATGTATCAGAAATATTATTATGACGCTAAGTATTATTATTGATATAGAAATTATGACGTTAAGTAATAGCATGTTTGTTCCTCCTCGTAAATTTTTATTTATTAAAAACAAGTATAAATGAAATCAATGAAAAAAGCAAGTAAAATTTATTTTTTTTGGGGAATATTTTTTCAAATAATTCTTAATGAATTTAAAAATAATAAGTTAAGCAAAAAAAAGAAATAAAATGCCAATAAAAATTTTTATATAAAAAAAATATAGGGTATAATAGTTCTATATAAAAATTAGTAAAGGGGTAAAACATTGAAAAAAATAAAAATAACTGAAATAAAGGGAGTAAAAATAGGGCATGCTCAAAATATAAAAGGAGCAACTGGGTGTACAGTAATATTATGCCAAGAGGGTGGAGTTGCAGGGGTAGATGTTAGAGGAGGAGCCCCAGCTTCTAGAGAAACAGAACTTTTAAAGTCAGAAAATACTGTTGAAAAAGTACATGGAATATTTTTAAGCGGTGGAAGCGCCTACGGTCTAGATGCAGCAGCAGGTATAATGGAATACCTAGAAAAAAATAAAAAAGGTTTTAAGGTTAGAGGAGAAATTGTTCCAATTGTTTGTGGTTCATCACTTTTTGATCTAATAGTGGGAGATCCCAAATGTAGACCAGATAAAAAAATGGGTTATGAAGCTTGTTTAAATTCAGAAAAAGAGGAAATTAAAGAAGGTAATGTAGGAGCAGGAACAGGGGCAAGTATAGGTAAAATTAATGGGATAGAAAATGCCATGAAGGGAGGCCTTGGAATTTACGCTATTCAGCTTGGAGAATTAAAAGTTGGAGCTGTGGTGGCGGTAAATGCTTTTGGAGATGTTATAGATATTGATACAAATGAAATTTTAGCAGGTTTATTAAATAAAGAAAAAAACAAATTAATTAGTACAGAGGAAGAGATGTATTCTCAATATGAAAATTTAAGTAAGGATACTTTTAGCGGAAATACAACAATAGGTTGTATTATAACAAATGCTAAATTAACAAAGGCACAAATGAATAAGTTAGCTTCAATTTCTCACAATGCTTATGCTAAAGCAATTTCTCCTGTTCAGACAACAGTGGATGGAGATGCAATTTTCACATTAACAACAGGGGAAGTTGAAGTTAATCTAGATGTTGTAGGTGCGTTAGCTACTAAAGTTATGGGAAAGGCAATAAATAGGGGAATTTTAAAAGCAAAATCAGCATATAACTTAAAATCAGCAGAGGAAATGAGAAAAATCTAAAATGGAGGTATTATGAATAAAATTGAAAGAAGAAATTTAATAAAAGCATCCCTTGGGTTATTAAATAGCACATTAAAATTAGAAAATGCAAATTTGATCAATGTTTTTTCAGGGGAAATATACTTAGCAAACATATATATTTATAAAGAATTTATTGTTGATGTGGTTCAGTGTTCAAAGGATAAAAATAAACCAGCAGATAAAATAATAAATTTAAAGGGAAAATATTTAGCTCCAGGATTTATAGATTCTCATATGCATATAGAAAGTACTCATTTAACTCCATATAATTTTGCTCAAATAGCAATTCCAAAAGGTACAACTACTGTAATTGCAGATCCCCATGAGATAGTTAATGTTTTAGGGGAAGAAGGACTAGACTATATGTTGCAAGCATCTGAAAATTTACCTATGAATCAATATTTTTTAATTCCTTCCTGTGTTCCATCTGTTTTAAATTTAGAAAATTCAGGGGCAGTTGTAGGGGCAAAGGATATTGAAAAATGGTTAAATAAGGATAGAATTTTAGGTCTTGGAGAAATTATGGACTTTTTGGGAGTTATTAATTGTGAAGAAAGAATGGAAGATATAATAGATGTTGCTTACCAAAAGGGGAAATTTTTACAAGGTCATGCTCCAGGACTGACAGATGAAAAACTATCAGCTTATTTATGTGGAGGACCAGTTTCTTGTCATGAAACAAGGGATGGTTTCAAAGGCATAGAAAAAATAAGAAAGGGAATGTTTGTTGATGCTAGGGAAAGTTCAATGTCAAAAAATATAACTTCAATAGTTGAAAATATTTTAAGTAAGGGTCTTAAATCTCCTAGAAATTTTACCCTTTGTACAGACGATAGGGAACCTAAAGATATTATAGAAAATGGACATATAAATAATTGTTTGAAAATTGCTGTAAAGGCTGGATTAGATCCAATTGAAGCAATAAGAGCAGTAACTATTAACCCAGCTCAAGAGGTTGGGCTAGAAAAGTTAGGGGCAGTGGCTCCTGGTTATTTTGCAGATATGGTTGTTTTTGATAATTTAAAGGATTTTAATGTTGAAAAAACTTTTTATAGGGGAGAATTAGTTTCTGAATTTGGAGAAATGAAAAAATTAATAGAAAAAAAAGAATTGGAAATAGAAAAAAGAAATACAGTTTATATTTCAAATATAAGTGAAGAACAATTAAAGATAAGAACTCCTAAAAGGGAAGGGATTATTAAAATAAAGGGTATTTACTATGAGGATACTAAGAGAACTTTTACAAGATTAAAGGAATTTCAAGTTCCAGTAAAGGATTATTTTGTTGATTTATCTTCAACAGAATTAAATTTTGTGGCTATTATTAATAGACATAAGGGAAATAGTAATATTTCACTGGGAATTGTTGAAAATTTTACAATGAGAAAAGGAGCAGTTGGGACTACATATTCTCATGATTCTCACAATATGACAATAATATATAAGGATCCAAAGGATGCTCTAGTTATAGCTAATAGATTAAAAGAAATTGGTGGTGGAGTAGTTATAGGAGAAAATGGAATAATAAAAGATGAGGTTAATTTTCCAATTGCAGGGATGTTATCAAATGAAAATGCCTATGATACAGGAAAAAATATAGAAAGAATAAATTTACTTCTTAAGGACATGGGATTAGAATGCGATAGCCCTATAACAAGGCCAAGTTCCTTAGCTTTAATTGTAATTCCTGAGGTTAAAATAAGTGATGTTGGTATAATTGATGTATCTAACAAAAAAATAATAGAACAATTTTAAATAAAAAAAAGCCTCATTATGTAGTGCACCCAAAATCTTAGACAAATAAGATGGAGGGTGCATTTCTTATGTCCAAATTAACAAATAAACAAAAAATAGAAATTTATGAAAGAAGGTTGAAAGGAGAAACAGTAAAATCTTTAGC